>NZ_JANCPG010000022.1:0-27731 GCF_024295905.1 Streptococcus sp. CF7_Ac1-12
ACGCTAAAAAATAAGCTAGAAAAGCATGCTAGGTTGCTTTTCTTTCGTTTTTAAGATATAATATTATGGATTGTCAACGAGGAGGATAAACTTTTGAGTGAAAAAACAAGAGAAGACGAAAAATTAAGCTTTAAAGAGCAAATTTTACGTGATTTAGAACGAGTTAAAAAACATGAAGAAGATCAGGAAGAAGTTAATTTAGCTTCAATAAAACCTCAACTTTCTTCTAAAAATGATCAGTCAATAGAAGACTTGATGGAAGATTCTCTATCAACTGTAGAGGATATTATGAGAAACGCTCCTACCGTGCCGACTCACCCCAGCCAAGATTTACCAGCTTCTCCAGCATATGAGATAAAAAGAGAAACTCTTACTGTTCCAAGTCATCCCAGTCAAGATGTTCCTTCTTCTCCCGCGGAAGAGGCTGTAAGACAAGCTCCACTTGCTCCTAGTCACCCGAGTCAAGAAGGACCTTCTACTCCATCAGCGGAGGGAGTATCAAGACCAACTCCAGGACCTGTTAGTCCTAGAAAAGTAGAAAAGGAATTTAATGAAATCCCAACAAGAGTAGCTGTTTCTTATAAGACAGAAGCTGAAAAAGAACCTCAGAAAGAAGTAGCAAAACCAGAACCAGTTACGGAATCGGAAGCTGTTGAAGTCGTTACTGAAACTCCACGTCGTAGTCGCCGCGAGACAGTTAAACCAGTTAAGAAGAAAAAATCACATTTGAAGGCTTTCTTCATTTCACTACTGATTTTCCTTGCCCTGATTTCGGCAGGTGGTTACTTCGGTTATCAGTATGTTCAGTCATCTTTATTACCAGTTGATGCTAATTCTAAGCAGTATGTAACCGTTCAAATCCCGGAAGGATCAAATGTCCAAGAGATTGGATCAGCACTTGAAAATGCTGGTGTGATTAAACACGGAGTGATTTTTGCTTTCTACGCTAAATATAAGAATTATTCAGATTTGAAGGCTGGATATTACAATTTGCAAAAGAGCATGAGTACAGAGGATATCATTAAGGAACTCCAAAAAGGTGGTACTCCTGAACCTCAAGAACCTTCACTTGCAGATTTGACCATTCCAGAAGGATATACCATTGATCAAATTGCCCAAGCTGTAGGCCAATTACAAGGTGAATTTAAAGAACCTTTGACCGCGGATGCTTTCTTGGCTAAAGTTCAAGATGACAACTTTATCATTCAAGAAGTTGCTAAATATCCTAGTCTACTTGAAAGCTTGCCAACGAAAGAAAGTGGCGTTCGTTATCGTTTAGAAGGTTTCCTCTTCCCAGCGACTTACTCTATCAAGGAAAGCACGACTATTGAAAGCTTGATTGATGAGATGTTGGCAGCTATGGATAAAACCTTGGCTCCACACTACAGTGCAATTAAGTCTAAAAACTTGACAGTTAATGAATTGCTAACAATTGCTTCACTTGTTGAAAAAGAAGGTGCTAAGACTGAAGACCGTAAGTTGATTGCAGGTGTCTTCTACAATCGTTTGAACCTTGGTATGCCACTTCAAAGCAATATTGCAATCTTGTATGCCAAAGGGAAACTTGGCCAAAATATTAGCCTAGCAGATGACGCTGGAATTGATACATCGATTAATTCACCATACAATGTTTATACAAAACCTGGTTTGATGCCTGGTCCAGTGGATAGTCCAAGTAAGGACGCGATTGAGTCAAGTATCAACCAAACAAAGAGTGAGAACCTATACTTTGTAGCCAATGTTACAGATGGTAAAGTCTATTACGCAGTTACTCAGGAAGAACATGATCGTAATGTAGCTGAGCACGTTAATAGCAAGCTTACTCAAAATAGTAGTTCAAACTAAGACTACACAAATGAGAATCTCAGATAGAGATTCAATACTATCGAAGGAAAGTTGAGAAAAATGGCAGAAAAAACATATCCTATGACCCTTGAGGAAAAGGAAAAACTTGAAAAAGAATTAGAAGAATTGAAATTGGTCCGCCGTCCAGAAGTGGTAGAACGCATTAAGATTGCCCGTTCATACGGTGACCTTTCTGAAAACAGTGAATACGAAGCAGCTAAGGATGAACAAGCCTTTGTTGAAGGACAAATCTCTAGCTTGGAAACAAAAATCCGCTATGCTGAAATCGTCAATAGCGACTCAGTTGCCCAAGACGAAGTAGCGATTGGTAAAACAGTCACTATTCAAGAAATTGGTGAGGACGAAGAAGAAGTTTATATTATCGTAGGTTCAGCGGGTGCAGATGCCTTTGCAGGTAAGGTTTCAAATGAAAGCCCAATTGGACAAGCCTTGATTGGCAAGAAAACAGGTGATACAGCAACTATTGAAACACCTGTTGGTAGCTATGATGTAAAAATCTTGAAGGTTGAAAAAACAGCCTAAAAATAGAAAAAAGGAGTGGGGAGGCAGTGCGCTTCACTCACTCCTTTTTCCATTTTGCTACTCTTCGAAAATCAAATTCAAACCACGTCAGCGTAGCCTTGCCGTACTCAAGTACAGCCTGCGGCTAGCTTCCTAGTTTGCTCTTTGATTTTCATTGAGTATAAATTAAATTGAATTGGAGACGTTATGAGTTCAAAGAAGAAAAAAAATAAGATGGAGCGTGGTTTGACCAATCGTCACGTGCAGGTTATGGCCATCGCTGGAACAATCGGAACAGGACTCTTTTTGGGAGCGGGTCGCTCAATTAGCCTAACAGGTCCGTCCATTGTACTGATTTATATGATTACTGGGGCTTTTATGTTCCTCATGATGCGTGCGGTTGGGGAAATGCTCTACCAAGACCCTGAGCAACATACCTTTATCAACTTTATCACGCGCCATTTGGGTAAGGGCTGGGGCTATTTCTCAGTTTGGTCTTACTGGCTATCCGTTGTCTTTATCGGTATGGCGGAAATCACAGCTATCTCTCACTATGTTCAGTTTTGGTTCCCTAGCTGGCCAAGCTGGATGATTGAGATTGGATTTTTGACCATTCTAGCCTTGGTCAATTTGATTGCGGTGAAGCTCTTTGGGGAAGTTGAGTTTTGGTTTGCTATGGTCAAGATTGTGGCTATTTTAGCCATGATTGCAACAGGAGCCTTTATGGTCTTGACAGGCTTTAAAACACCTCATGGAGTAGCAAGTTTAGCTAATATTGCCGACAATTTCTCCCTCTTCCCTAATGGTGGAGTGAACTTTGTCATGGCCTTCCAGATGGTTTTCTTTGCCTACCTCATGATTGAGTTTATCGGGGTAACGACTTCAGAAACCAAAAATCCACGTCAGGTCTTGCCAAAAGCCGTTAAGGAAATTCCTTTGCGAATCGCCTTTTTCTACGGTGGTGCCCTCTTAGCCATCATGGCTATCATTCCGTGGCGTGAACTTGCTTCGGCTGATTCTCCTTTTGTAACAGTATTTGAATTGGCAGGTATCAAGTGGGCAGCGGCCTTGATTAACTTCGTCGTTTTGACGTCAGCAGCATCTGCTCTTAATTCAACCCTTTATTCAACAGGTCGTCATTTGTATCAGATTGCCCATGATTCGCCCAATCCATTTTTAAAGGCTATCAAGGCAGATACTCTTTCTCGCCATAATGTGCCACAAAATGCCATCATCGCTTCAGCAATCTTGATTGCCCTAGCAGCCTTTATTAATGTCTTGCCAGGTGTTTCGGATGCCTTTGCCTTGATTACGGCATCATCATCAGGTGTCTATATCGCCATTTATATTTTGATTATGGTGGCTCACCTTAAATACCGCAAGTCACCAGACTTTATGGCAGATGGTTATCTCATGCCCCATTATCGTTTCCTAAATCCTTTAACCATGCTCTTCTTTGCCTTTGTCTTTGTAACCCTCTTTTTACAAGAGTCTACATTTGTAGGAGCAGTCGGCTCAGCTATCTGGATTATCGGTTTTGGGATTTACAGCCAGTGGAAATTTAGAAAGTAGATTAATACTCAATGAAAATCAAAGAGCAAACTAGGAAGCTAGCCGCAGGCTGCTCAAAACACGGTTTTGAGGTTGTGGATAGAACTGACGAAGTCAGTAACATATATACGGCAAGGTGAAGCTGATATGGTTTAAAGAAGTATAAGGACTCATCAACTCAGGTTGGTGAGTTTTTGCTAGTTTGACAGTCTATTGAAATAAGACTATAATCAAGCTGTAACAGTATTTGAGGAGGTTTAGATGTACTTTAGATTGGAAAATAAGGAATCCCATAAATCACAAGAAATAGGGAATCTGATTCGTGCTTATAATCGTTCAAAAAGAGAAGAGGCTGAAAGTGAGCCACTGAATCTTTATGTCGAAGATGAAAAGGGCAATCTCCTGGCAGGTTTGATAGCAGAGACTTTTGGAAATTGGCTAGAAATCGAGTATTTATTTGTAAAAGAGGAACTGAGAGGGCAAGGAATCGGTTCAAAACTATTGCAGCAAGCAGAAACTGAAGCTAAGAATCGAAACTGTCGTTTTGCTTTTGTCAATACTTACCAGTTTCAAGCTCCAGATTTTTATAAAAGGCATGGCTACAAGGAAGTCTTTACCTTACAAGACTATCCCTACATTGGGCAAAGATATTATTACCAAAAGAATTTGTAAGGTGAATATGAAGTGATAGGCTCGTACATGAGTATGGAGGTGGACTGATGGATATGAGTAACTATCGATAAGTACCAGTTAGAACCTAGAAATTGTGTCTTTCTAGACGATATTGAGGACAATACAAGATTAGATGTGAAATCTCATGAAGCTGTAGATGTTTTGAAAAAATTGAATAAGCAGAAAACTCTCTATCTTTTTTGTGGTGGAGAGTTTTTTGTTAATAAAATATTGCAAAACGACAGTTATATATTGCATTAAGTTAGATATATGATATAATGTTGTTAAAAAGAGGCGCAACTTTTTAAAATTAATGAGAATCAAAGAGAAAACCAAGAATATTAATGGAGGAATAAAAATGGAAGTTATAAATGTAAGTAAGCATTATGGTCATTCAATCATTCTCAAAGATATAAATTTTGCACTTAATAAGGGTGAAATTGTTGGTCTAGTAGGGAGAAACGGAGTTGGAAAGAGTACATTGATGAAAATTCTTGTTCAGAATAATCAACCGACTTCAGGGAATATTATAAGTAGTGATAATGTTGGGTATTTAATCGAAGAACCAAAATTATTTTTATCTAAAACAGGTTTAGAGAATTTAAAATATTTGTCAAATTTATATGGTATTGACTACAATCAAGAAAGATTTGGAAGTTTGATCCAAGAGTTAGATTTGACTCAGTATATTAATAAAAAAGTAAAGACCTATTCTTTGGGTACAAAACAAAAATTAGCTTTGCTTCTAACTCTCGTTACGGAACCAGATATGTTGATTTTAGATGAACCGACTAATGGTTTAGATATTGAATCATCACAAATAGTTTTAGCGGTTCTAAAAAATTTAGTTTTACATGAAAATGTGGGAATTTTAATATCGAGTCATAAATTAGAAGATATTGAAGAAATTTGTGAGAGAGTCCTTTTCTTGGAGAACGGGCTTTTGACATTCCAAAAAGTAGGAAAAGATAGTCATAATTGCTTATTTGAGATAGTTTTTTCATCAGCTACAGATAAAGACATTTTCATTACCAAACAAGAATTTGGGGATATTGTTCAGGAAGAGGGACTGAAAATTACTATGTCTGGGAATATTCAAAGTAGTGAGCTTTTTAAATTTTTTAACGAAAACTCTATTAAAGTAGTTGATTTTGAAACTAAAAAAGAGACGCTTAAAGATATTTATCTAAATCGTTCAAAATAAAGGAAGGTTATAATCATGAAATTAAATAAATTGAATTTTCTTAAGGAAAATATAAGAGATTTATATTCATCAGGCGTAATATATCTCGGATTGATTATCTCGTTTATACCGCCGATACTGGTTACATTCTTTATTCTAAAGACTCAAGGGACATCACTTGGTATTAAGCATATTTCAAATTTTTATGCTATGCTCGGTATGTTAATGGCTGTTATACATGCTAACCGAATTATTAGCAGGGATTTTTCCTACAATACGATCAGTTTATTTTATAATCAACAGAAAAATCGGATGATTTACGCCTTGTCCAATTTTCTATATGCCATCTCAGTTTCCATTATCTATGCTTTGAATGGTATTGTGTTACTAGTCATCGTAAGTAAATTGGGTGTTCCAGGTGATTTAGGATTAGATTTTATAGTAGCCATTGTAGTCAATACAATTTTGTTAGTCCTATTTTATTTTCTATTATCTTACATTTTCTATTTATACAAATTGAAAAGTGGGTTGGTATTTGGTATTTTAGTAGCTTTACTACTCTTTATCCCTAATATATTAAATACGATTATGATGAATACTAGTAATGATTTGTTTATCAAAGCAATTGAACTTCTTCCTTTTTATTCTTTACCTGTATTTGTGGCTTCGAATACGATGTCTATTAGTCAGTATCTTGTGGCAACCACTACAATCATTTTATTGTACTTGTTCACTCTCAAGAAAAGCAAGGAGTATTCATTGTAGTTTCATTTAGTATTATTTTGCAGATTTAAAATCCAGCTAAAAATCAGTCATCTTGGTATGCTCCTGTTCTTGCTGTTCACCACGTTTTTGACTTATACTAGACTCAATTCCAAAAGCATTATATAATAGTGATATGAAACTGACTAAACTAAACAAGAAATACAATCAATAAAAACTCGTTTAAAAGATCCTACTAAAGCTAATACTAAACAAAAATCAAAGAACAAACCAGGGAGTTTATTTCAAACAACCTAAAATACTGGTTTTATGCTGAAGATAATACTGGATTGCAAATTAATGGGGTTATAATAAATGGCTGATAGCTTGTGTTAGTTTGGAATTTTTTAAGAGTAGATGAATATTAAAGCTAAACGGAGGACGCAGGTGGCTAAAAATTTAAAATTAAAATTAGCTCGGGTAGAGCTTGATTTAACTCAAGGTCAACTGGCAGAGGCTGTCGGGGTGACGCGCCAGACTATTGGTTTGATAGAAGCAGGGAAATACAATCCCAGTCTCTCGCTCTGCCAGTCCATTTGCAGATGTTTAGGGAAAACCCTAGACCAACTATTTTGGGAGGAAGAAGATGGTAAATAAATTCATTCATTATCAATTACTTGACGAAAGAGAAGAACAACTAATCAATAAAGCTGGAGCAGAGTCCTTTTCACTCTTTATTGGGCTTGTACTTCTAAGCTATTTGGTGGCAGTGTTGGCTCCATCTCTTTTTAATCCGAATTTTCTAGTCTATACTCTGATAGTAGGAATTTTCTTCTTTTTCAATCGTGCCCGTTATCTGGGAGTGACCTACTATAGTCGTTTTCATTTTACGATTTTGGGTTGTTTTTTTCTAACTTTGGCTATTACAGCTCTTTTGATGTTACAGAATTATCAATTCAACATAGAAATTTATCAGCACAATCCTTTGAACGTTAAATACCTGTCTGCTTGGGCAATTACTTATGTCATTTACCTTCCCTGGGTTTTTATTGGCAATCTTGGTCTGAAGAGCTATGGCGAATGGGCTCAGAAAAAATTTGAACAAGACATGGATGAACTGGAGAGTGGTGAATAGCTTGTTACTCTTTTCTCAATCCAGCTAAAATGTGATATAATAGTACTAATTTATTGGAATACATGAAAGTTCTTGAAAATTTTCATGGGTTTCTAGCTAAGGAAGTAGGAAAAGTATGTATCCAGATGATAGTTTGACATTGCACACGGACTTGTACCAGATTAACATGATGCAGGTTTACTTTGACCAAGGGATTCACAATAAAAAGGCGGTCTTTGAGGTTTATTTCCGCCAACAGCCTTTTAAGAATGGCTATGCGGTTTTTGCTGGTTTGGAAAGAATTGTGAGCTATCTTGAAGACTTGCGTTTTTCAGATAGTGATATTGCCTATTTGGAGTCGCTAGGCTATCATGGGGCATTCTTGGACTATCTCCGCAATTTCGAGTTGGAGTTGACCGTTCGTTCTGCCCAAGAAGGGGACTTGGTCTTTGCAAATGAACCCATTGTGCAGGTGGAAGGCCCTCTAGCTCAATGTCAATTGGTCGAAACGGCTCTTTTGAACATCGTCAATTATCAGACCTTGGTGGCGACTAAGGCAGCTCGTATTCGCTCGGTTATCGAAGATGAACCCTTGATGGAGTTTGGGACACGTCGGGCTCAAGAAATGGATGCGGCTATCTGGGGAACACGCGCAGCGGTGATTGGCGGTGCCAATGGAACCAGCAACGTGCGTGCTGGTAAACTCTTTGACATTCCTGTCTTGGGGACTCACGCCCATGCCTTGGTTCAGGTTTATGGCAACGACTATGAGGCTTTCAAGGCTTATGCTGCGACCCATAAAAATTGCGTCTTTCTTGTGGATACCTATGACACCCTTCGCATTGGGGTACCCGCTGCCATTCAGGTGGCGCGTGAGCTGGGTGACCAAATTAACTTTATGGGTGTGCGGATTGACTCTGGGGATATTGCCTACATTTCCAAGAAAGTCCGTCAGCAACTGGACGAGGCTGGATTTACAGAGGCTAAGATTTACGCTTCTAATGACTTAGACGAAAATACCATCCTCAACCTCAAGATGCAAAAGGCCAAGATTGATGTCTGGGGTGTGGGTACCAAGCTGATTACAGCCTATGACCAGCCAGCTCTTGGGGCAGTTTACAAGATTGTTGCAATCGAAGATGAAAATGGCCAGATGCGCAATACAATTAAGCTGTCTAATAATGCAGAGAAAGTGTCTACGCCAGGTAAGAAGCAGGTGTGGCGCATTACCAGTCGTGAAAAAGGCAAGTCAGAAGGCGATTATATCACTTATGACGGTGTGGATGTGAGCGACATGACGGAAATCAAGATGTTCCATCCGACTTATACCTACATCAAGAAGACGGTTCGTAATTTTGATGCCGTTCCTCTCTTGGTGGATATCTTCAAAGACGGAAAATTGACTTACAGCTTGCCTAGCTTGACTGAGATTCAGGCTTATGCTCGTAAGGAATTTGACAAGCTTTGGGATGAGTACAAGCGCGTGCTCAATCCGCAGCACTATCCAGTGGATTTGGCGCGTGATGTATGGCAAGACAAGATGGACTTGATTGACAAGATGCGCAAGGAAGCCCTTGGTGAAGGAGAAGAAGAATGAGTTTGCAAGAAACGATTATCCAAGAACTGGGCGTGAAACCAGTGATTGATGCCCAGGAAGAAATCCGTCGATCCATTGATTTCTTAAAAAGATACCTGAAAAAACATCCCTTTCTTAAAGCTTTTGTACTAGGGATTTCTGGAGGGCAGGACTCGACTTTGGCAGGTCGTTTGGCTCAATTGGCTATGGAAGAACTGCGAGCAGAAACGGGAGATGACAGCTACAAATTTATCGCTGTCCGCCTGCCATATGGAGTACAAGCCGATGAAGCAGATGCTCAAAAAGCCCTAGCATTCATCCAGCCAGATGTCAGCTTGGTAGTTAATATCAAGGAATCAGCTGATGCCATGACAGCTGCAGTTGAAGCGACAGGTAGTTCTGTCTCGGACTTCAACAAGGGAAATATCAAGGCACGTTGCCGTATGATTGCTCAGTATGCCCTGGCAGGTGCCCATAGCGGAGCGGTCATTGGAACAGACCACGCCGCGGAAAATATCACAGGTTTCTTTACCAAGTTTGGTGACGGTGGTGCGGATATTCTCCCTCTTTACCGCCTCAATAAACGCCAAGGAAAACAACTCTTGCAGGAACTTGGTGCAGACCCAGCCCTTTATGAAAAAATCCCAACAGCAGACCTAGAAGAAGACAAACCAGGCCTAGCTGACGAAGTAGCCCTTGGAGTCACTTATGAAGAGATTGATGACTACCTAGAAGGCAAAACAATCAGCCCAGAAGCTCAAGCGACTATTGAAAATTGGTGGCACAAAGGCCAACACAAACGCCACCTACCAATCACTGTATTTGATGATTTTTGGGAGTAAAAACCTCCAGTGGAGGTTTTTACCCCGAGCATGGAAACAGGTAAGCGAGGAAGGTTCGGTAACTCGAAGAGTTCGATTTCGTAGTCTCACCCCCGCAACGATGACTAGGTTTGAAAAAGCTTGCTAGAGCGCATTTCAAACCAGACAGCGACTGCGTCAAGGGATTAGATGAAAAACTCGTTTTCTAGCTGTTACTGAGTTTAGCCTTTTTACTCCGAGTCTAGAAACAGAAGAACGAGGAAGGGCCAGTGGAGGTTTTCAGCCTCTCACCTTGAAATAAGAAAGTGAGAGGAGGTCCAGTGGAGGTTTTTACCCCGAGCATGGAAACAGGTAAGCGAGGAAGGTCCGGGGAATCTTTTTAGCTTATTACCTTGAAATTCAAAAGCAAAGTAAATTTAAATTGAGGTTGTGCAGAGAACCATCTATCAGAAAGCGAGGTAGCGTAATGAAAGCAATCGGTACGCAAATATTACAGACAGAACGTTTGATCTTGAGAAGATTTGTGGAGAGTGATGCGGAAGCCATGTTTCAAAATTGGGCTTCATCTGCTGAGAATCTGACCTATGTCACCTGGGATCCTCATCCTGATGTTGAAGTGACTCGGAACTCGATTCGAAATTGGGTTGCATCCTATACCAATCCCAACTATTACAAATGGGCCATTTGTCTCAAAGAAAATCCAGAGCAAGTGATTGGAGATATCAGCATCGTTGCAGTAGATGATAACGATTCTTCTTGTGAAATTGGATATGTGTTAGGCAAGGCTTACTGGGGACGTGGGATTATGACAGAGGCCTTAAAAACTGTCTTGGACTTTTGTTTTACTCAAGCAGGCTTTCAAAAGGTTAGAGCACGATATGCCAGTCTCAATCCAGCTTCAGGTCGCGTCATGGAGAAGGCTGGAATGTTCTATCTAAAAACCATTGTCAATGGTGTAGAGAGAAAAGGCTATCTTGCTGACCTTATTTATTATCAGATAAACAGAGAAGACTAGTGAATTTTCTTTTCTGTTTCCATCGAAGTCAGACTGTGTCTGGCTTTTTTTGCACCATTTTTTACATAATCTGATTAAATTCCTATTTTTCCCTATCATTATCCCTGTTTTTTCTGGAGTTTTGGGGCTATAATAGTCCTATCAAATCAAAGAATGGAGGAAGGCAATGGATAATATAATCTTTTTTATCAGTGTTTTTCTTGCTGGAATTCTTTCCTTCTTTTCTCCTTGTATCTTACCCTTGTTACCAGTCTATGCAGGGGTCTTGTTGGATGATAAAGATGGTGCTCAGGCTTCTAGCGGCAAATTTTCAATCTCAATTGTTAGTTTATTGAGAACTCTAGCTTTCATAGCGGGGATTTCCTTTATCTTTATCTTACTGGGTTATGGAGCTGGCTTTTTAGGAGACCTGTTGTATACCTCTTGGTTTCAGTATGTGACGGGTGCGGTTATCATTCTCTTGGGCTTGCACCAGATGGAGGTCTTACATTTTCAGGGACTCTACAAGGAAAGGAGGCTACAACTAAAGAGACAGGAGCAAAAGGGTAAGGGCTATAGTCAGGCATTTTTACTGGGGTTGACTTTTAGTTTTGCTTGGACGCCTTGTGTAGGGCCGGTTCTTGGTTCTGTTTTGGCCTTGGCGGCTTCAGGTGGCTCAGGTGCTTGGCAGGGAGCTGGTCTCATGTTGGTGTACACGTTAGGTTTGGCGCTACCATTCTTGGTTCTAGCCTTAGCCTCCAGCTATGTTTTGAAACATTTCCGAAAACTCCATCCCTACCTCGGAACCCTCAAAAAAGTGGGTGGTTTCATCATTATCGTGATGGGAATCTTGGTGCTTTTGGGAAATGCGTCTATTTTGACAAGATTATTTGAATAGAGAGGAAGAAGAAATGAAAAAATGGCAAACATGTCTCCTTGGAGTCGGATCAATCTGTTGCTTGGCAGCCTGTTCGGCCAAAAATATGTCAGATGAATCTACTATGAAGGAGGAAACTAAAACAGAACAAGTCAGTTCACAAACTGCGACTAAAGGTCAGGCGGTTGCTGATTTTGAACTGATGGGAGTAGATGGCAAGACCTACCGCTTGTCTGATTATAAGGGTAAGAAAGTCTATCTCAAATTCTGGGCTTCTTGGTGTTCCATCTGTCTAGCTAGTCTTCCAGATACGGATGAAATTGCTAAGGATGCTGGTGATGATTATGTGGTCTTGACAGTGGTGTCTCCTGGACACAAGGGTGAACAAGCAGAAGCAGACTTTAAGAATTGGTACAAGGGCTTGGATTATAAAAATTTTCCAGTTCTAATTGACCCGTCAGGCAAACTTTTGGAAAGTTATGGTGTCCGTTCTTACCCAACTCAAGCCTTTATAGACAAGGAAGGCAAGCTGGTCAAAACGCAACCAGGTTTTATGGATAAGGATATGATTTTAAAAACATTGAAAGAAATGGGGTAGAGAAAGGTCATGAATGATAAAGTAAAATTGTTTGTCTTGGCAGGAATTTTTGTCCTAGCTATAAGTGGTTTCTATTTTCTATTGATGCGAAATACAGGGCAGACAGATAGCTCTCAAATTGAGAAAGCGGCAGTTAGCCAAGGAGGAAAAACAGTGAAAAAAACAGAAGTGAGTAAAGATGCAGACTTGCACGAAATTTATCTAGCTGGGGGATGTTTCTGGGGAGTTGAGGAATACTTCTCACGCGTTCCCGGAGTGACGGATGCCGTTTCAGGCTATGCAAATGGTAGAGGGGAAACAACCAAGTACGAATTGATTAACCAAACAGGTCATGCGGAGACTGTCCATGTCACCTATGATGCTAATCAAATTTCCCTCAAGGAAATCCTGCTTCATTATTTCCGCATTATCAATCCAACCAGCAAAAATAAACAAGGAAATGATGTGGGAACCCAGTACCGTACTGGTGTTTATTACACAGATGACAAGGATTTAGAGGTGATTAACCAAGTCTTTGATGAGGTGGCTAAGAAATACGACCAACCTCTAGCGGTTGAAAAGGAGAACTTGAAGAATTTCGTAGTGGCCGAGGATTACCACCAAGACTATCTCAAGAAAAATCCAAATGGCTACTGCCATATTAATGTCAATCAGGCAGCCTATCCCGTCATAGATGCCAGCAAATACCCCAAACCAAGTGATGAGGAATTGAAAAAGACCCTGTCACCTGAAGAGTATGCAGTCACCCAGAAAAATCAAACAGAACGAGCTTTTTCAAACCGTTACTGGGATAAATTCGAATCTGGTATCTATGTGGATGTAGCAACTGGCGAACCCCTCTTTTCATCAAAGGACAAGTTCGAGTCTGGTTGTGGTTGGCCTAGTTTTACCCAACCCATCAGTCCAGATGTTGCCACCTACAAGGAAGATAAGTCCTACAATATGACGCGCATGGAAGTAAGAAGTCGAGTGGGAGATTCTCACCTTGGCCATGTCTTTACGGACGGTCCACAGGACAAGGGTGGCTTACGCTACTGTATCAATAGTCTTTCTATCCGCTTTATTCCTAAAGACCAAATGGAAGAAAAAGGCTATGCTTATTTACTAGATTATGTCGATTAAGAGGGCTTTCCTAAGCAGTTAGAGGAGAATTTTGCTATACTGATACTAGTAAGTGACAAAGGAGAGAAGCATGACCTACACAATCTTAATCGTAGAAGATGAATATCTGGTGAGACAAGGTTTGACCAAGTTGGTCAATGTAGCAGCCTACGATATGGAAATCATCGGTCAGGCTGAAAATGGAAGGCAGGCTTGGAAATTGATACAAAAGCAGGTGCCAGATATCATTTTAACCGATATCAACATGCCCCAGCTAAATGGTATCCAGTTAGCCAGTCTGGTCCGTGAAACCTATCCTCAGGTTCATCTAGTGTTTTTGACAGGCTACGATGATTTTGATTATGCCTTGTCTGCTGTCAAATTAGGTGTGGATGACTACCTGCTCAAGCCCTTTTCTCGTCAGGATATTGAGGAAATGTTGGGGAAAATCAAGCAAAAGTTGGATAAGGAAGAAAAGGAAGAGCAGTTACAAGATTTACTGACCGATAAGTTTGAAGGAAGCTTGGCCCAGAAAATCCATTCTCATCTAGCTGATAGCCAATTTAGTTTAAAATCTTTAGCCAGTGACTTGGGATTTAGCCCGACTTATCTGAGTTCTTTGATTAAGAAAGAGTTGGGCTTGCCTTTTCAGGATTATCTGGTGAGAGAACGTGTCAAACAAGCCAAGCTTTTGCTTTTGACTACAGATTTGAAGATTTACGAGATTGCAGAGAAGGTTGGCTTTGAAGATATGAATTACTTTACCCAACGCTTTAAACAGATTGCGGGTGTGACGCCTCGTCAGTTTAAGAAGGGGGAAGGTCGATGAAACGTTCGTCTCTTCTAGTTAGAATGGTTATTTCTATCTTTTTGGTCTTTCTCATTCTCCTAGCTGTGGTTGGGACTTTCTACTATCGATCTAGTTCTTCAGCCATTGAGGCTACCATTGAAGGCGATAGCCAAACGACTATCAGTCAGACTAGCCACTTTATCCAGTCTTATATCAAAAAATTAGAAACCACCTCGACCAGTTTGACCCAGCAGACAGATGTCCTAGCCTATGCTGAGAATCCCAGTCAAGACAAGGTAAAGGGAATTCGAGATCTATTTTTGACCATCTTGAAGGCAGATCAGGACTTGAAAGCTGTTGTGCTGGTAACCAAGTCTGGTCAGCTCATTTCTACAGATGACACTGTGCAGATGAAAACATCTTCAGATATGATGACTGAGGATTGGTACCAAAAGGCCATTCATCAGGGTGCTAAGCCAGTTTTGACCCCAGCTCATAAATCAGATAGTCAATGGGTTATTTCTGTCACTCAGGAACTTCTTGATGCAAAGGGAGCCGATCTGGGCGTTCTTCGCTTGGATATTTCCTATGAAACTCTGGAAGCCTATCTCAATCAACTCCAGTTAGGTCAGCAGGGCTTTGCCTTTATCATCAATGAAAACCATGAATTTGTTTACCATCCTCAACACACAGTCTATAGCTCAGCTAGTGAAATGGAAGCCATGAAACCCTACATTGAGACAGGGCAGGGCTATACGCTCGACCACCAATCCTACGTCAGTCAGGAAAAGATTGCAGGAACTGATTGGACGGTGCTTGGCGTGTCATCACTGGAAAAGTTAGACCAGGTTCGGAGTCAACTCTTGTGGACCTTGCTTGGGGCTAGTGTCACATCACTTCTTGCCTGTCTCTGCTTGGTGTGGTTCAGTCTCAAGCGCTGGATTGCCCCTTTGAAGGATTTGAGAGAAACCATGCTGGAAATTGCTTCTGGTGCTCAAAATCTTCGTGCCAAGGAAGCGGGTGCTTATGAACTGAGAGAGGTGACTCGTCAGTTCAATGCCATGTTGGATCAGATTGATCAGTTGATGATAGATGTTCGTATCCAGGAGGAAACGACCCGTCAGTACCAACTTCAAGCCCTATCAAGCCAGATTAATCCGCATTTCCTCTATAATACCTTAGACACCATCATCTGGATGGCTGAATTTCAGGATAGTCAGCGAGTGGTTCAGGTGACCAAGTCCTTGGCAACCTATTTCCGCTTGGCGCTCAATCAAGGTAAGGACTTGATTTGCCTGTCTGATGAAATCAATCATGTTCGCCAGTATCTCTTTATCCAGAAACAACGTTATGGGGATAAGCTAGAATACGAAATTAATGAAACTCCTGCCTTTGATAATCTAGTCTTGCCCAAGCTGGTGCTACAACCTCTAGTAGAAAATGCTCTTTACCATGGTATTAAAGAAAAGGAAGGTCAGGGACATATTAGAGTTTCTGTCCAGGAACAGGATTCGGGCTTGGTCATCCGCATTGAGGATGATGGAGTTGGCTTCCAAGCTGCTGGCGATAGTAGTCAAAGTCAACTCAAACGTGGAGGAGTTGGTCTTCAAAATGTTGACCAACGGCTCAAACTTCATTTTGGAGAAGATTACCAGATGAAGATTGATTCTGTCCCCTCAAAAGGAACGACAGTTGAAATATACATAAATAGAATAGAAACTAGCTAACTCCCAGTCAATTCTGGGAGTTTTATGCGTAATTGGGCAAGCTTTCTAGGTTGTCTATCTTGCTAAAAAGTAGAAAAAACGATATGATAGATAATGACAAAAGAGGTATCAAGTATGAAGGAAAAAGACATTCAAAGAGAAACAAGCCAGATTGTAAAAGATGTATTAGAAAAGGCCAATTTGAAGCAAGGATCTATCTTTGTTTTGGGTCTTTCTTCTAGTGAGGTGATAGGTGGTCAGATTGGCAAGGAATCCAGCCAAGAAATTGGGGAAATCATTGTGAAGAACATCCTAGATATCCTAGAGGAACAAGGAATTCATCTAGCCGTTCAAGGTTGTGAACATGTCAATCGGGCCCTCGTCGTTGAACGTCAGGTGGCTGAACAGTTTGGTCTGGAAATAGTTAGTGTCCTTCCTACTCTCCATGCAGGAGGTTCGGGTCAATTGGCAGCCTTCAAGTTGATGCAGGATCCAGTTGAGGTTGAATTTATCAAGGCTCATGCTGGATTGGATATCGGAGACACTGCAATTGGCATGCATGTCAAGCATGTTCAGGTTCCGATTCGCCCTCTTTTGAGAGAGATTGGGCATGCCCATGTAACGGCTCTTGCAAGTCGTCCAAAATTAATCGGAGGTGCGCGTGCGCATTATCCACAAGATTCTATTAGAAAGTCGTGAAAATGAGAAAAACAAAACAACAACTAGAAAAGATTACCAAATATTCGATTCGTAAGCTAACTGTTGGGGTAGGTCCTGTAGCCATTGGGGCCTTCCTTTTTGGTGCTGCTACCCTTTCAGTAGATAAGGTTCAAGCCAATGAAGTTGGCGGTGCTCATAGTGTTCATTACCGTTATTTGGCGGAGCAGGAATTGACCGAGTCTGAAAAAGCCCTGATTCACCATGAGGTTCCAACAGAATTTCAAGATGATGATATTCTTTATGTAGTTTATCGCAAGAAGGCAACTAACAGTCAACAACTTCCTTACACAGGAAGTAAAGAATTAGCCTTGGCAGGCCTTGGTTTGGCAACAGCTTCGCTAGCAGTCTTTTTGGTGTCTAAAAAAGGTCGCAAAGAGGTCCTAGGTGTTCTCTTGATTGGTTCTTTAGGAGCTAGCACTTTTGTACCTTATGGGACATTCGCATTTGAAAATAAAGAATTACTTTCTTATAACCAAACTATTTCAGCCTCTACACATGAAGGTTTGGCTGAAGGGATTATCCATATTGATGGCTATGAATACATTGGATACTTCAAGGAAGCAGAACTCCATCCATCAAGACCAGCTTCAGTGGAACAGTCTCAGTTGCCAGTAGAAAAGCAAAGTGCAAATGAAATCGAGAAGACAGAAGTAGTTCAAGAAACACCGACTGTTGCGCCAGAAACTGTCGTTGAAAAACCTGTGACAGCTCCTGCTATTGAAGAAAAAACAGTTTCTGAGAAGCCTCAAACTAGACAGGAAGAGAGCTTGGTAGAGATTCCGTTTGAAACAGTCACAAGCCCAGATGCGAATCTAGCAGAAGGACAGACTCGTATCGTCACATCCGGAGTAAATGGTCAGCGCCGCCTTGTAACCAAAGTATCGATGGTTAATGGTCAAGAAGTTAGAGAAGTCATCGAAGACCAAGTGGTTCAAAATCCTGTTTCGCAAGTCATTGCAGTTGGAACTAAGAAAGAAGAGCAACCTGCCCCAACTCCAACCCCACAAGCTGAACCAACGCATCAGGTAGCTAAAGGAACGCAAGAGGCAGGCAAAGAAGGTCAAGCCTTAACGCAACCAACCTTACCAGAGGCTCCAGTTGAATCAAAAGGGACTCAAGAACCAGGTAAAGAGGGCCAAGCTCTAACACAACCAGAACTTCCAGAGGCTCCAGTTGAATCAAAAGGTACCCAAGAGGAAGGCAAAGAAGGCCAATCTTTAACCCAGCCAGAATTGCCAGAAGCTCCAATCGAATCAAAAGGTACCCAAGAGGAAGGCAAAGAAGGCCAATCTTTAACCCAGCCAGAATTGCCAGAGGCTCCAGTTGAATCAAAAGGTACCCAAGAGGAAGGTAAAACTGGCCAAGCTCTTGTACAAGAACAGTTACCTGAGTACAAAGTAACTGAGGGAACCCTTGTTGAAACATCGACTACAGACTTAGACTACAAAACTGAGATGACTGAGGACCCAACCAAGTACACAGACGAAGAAACTGTCGTAAGAAATGGTGAAAAAGGTAGTCAAGTTACTAAAACAACTTATAAAACAGTAGAAGGTGTTAAAACTGACCAAGTTCTTTCAACTAGCACAGAAGTTACCAAGGAACCTGTAAACCAACAGGTAAGTCGTGGGACAAAACCAATTGAAGGAACTCTGGTAGAAGAAAGTATTGAAAAGATTCCATTTAAGGAAAAAGTTGAAGAAGATGATCAACTGAAAAAAGGCTTAGAAGTTGTAGCTCAAGAAGGAAAAGAAGGTCAGAAAAAAATCACCAAGACCTTTAACACCATCAAAGGAGTTAAAACAGAAGACGCTCCAAAAGTTACAGAGGAAATCCTTGAGGCACCTCAAGACAAAATTTTGAAACGTGGTACCAAGAGCTTTGAAAAACCAGTATTGACCATCACTGCAGTTGAACCTAAGGATTTGAAACGGACTTCAGATGTTAAATACAGTCTAGAAAATCCAAGCAAGGCAGCCATTAAATCTATCACCTTAACTCTGAAAAAAGGTGATGAGATTGTGAAAACCTTGAATGTTTCACCAGACGACCTGACAACTACCTTGACAGATTTGCAGTACTACAAGGATTATAAACTTGAAACTAAGATGGTTTATGACCGTGGTGAGGGTGATGAGGAAGAAGTTCTGAAGGAAGAACCGCTAAGACTTGACCTCAAAAAAGTTGAAATCAAAAATATCAAAGAAACAAGCTTGATGAGTGTGGACGCTGACGGTAACGAAACAGATACTAGTTTGCTGACAGAAAAACCAGCTGATGTTGCTCCACTTTACCTACGAGTGACAACTCACGACAACAAAGTTACACGACTTGCTGTTGACAAGATTGAAGAAGTAGAAAAAGACGGAAAAACTTTATACAAAGTCACTGCCAAAGCACCTGATTTGATTCAACGGAATGCTGATAACACACTTAGCGAAGAGTATGTTCATTATTTTGAAAAACAAAAAGCCAAAGAAGGTAATGTATACTACAATTTCAAAGAATTAATTGAAGATATGCAAAAAACTCCAAATGGTGAGTTTAAACTTGGTGCGGATTTAAACGCTGTGAATGTACCAACACCAAGTAAATCTTACGTGACAGCTAAATTCACTGGTAAGCTATCTAGTGAGGGTGATAAACGTTACACTATTCACAATTTAGCTCGTCCGTTATTTGCACAAGCTGAGAATGCTCATATTCACGACATCAATCTGGGTAATGTTGATATCAATATGCCTTGGGCGAACAAGACAGCACCGCTTGGTGAGATGTTTAAGAAGTCAACGATTGAAAACATTAAAGTAACAGGTAATGTTGTAGGTAACAATGACGTTACGGGTATGGTCAATAAACTGGATGAATCCAATATGCGTAATGTAGCCTTTATCGGCAATATTACAAGTGTAGGGAACGCAGGATGGTGGTCAGGTGGGCTTGTCAGCGAAAGCTGGAGAAGTAACACAGATAACTCTTACATTGATGCCTATATCAAAGGGAATAAAGCTAAGGTCGGTGGACTTGTTGCTAAATTGAATCATGGTGATAATCCGAGAGATGTTAGTGCATGGGGACGTTTGAAGAACTCTGTTGCAAAAGGTACGATTGATGTGAAAGAACCTCTTGAAACAGGTGGTTTGCTTCATTCTAACTGGTCATGGGGACTTGCTGAAAATAACGTTACTATGATGAAGGTGAAGAATGGTGGTGAGATTCTTTACGGTTCTCGTGATGCAGAGGATGATGATTACTTTGGTGCAAACTGGGTTCGAAATAATAATGTATTCGTTAATGGTGTAAGTGAAGGTAAACAATCCTATTCTCGTTCTAGTCGTTGGAAAGGTGTTTCCCAAGAAGAAGCTGATGCAAGAATTGCTAAAATGGGAATTACTGCACATGAATATACAATAACTGAACATTTTGTAGATAAGTTAAATCATAAGGAATCAAAAGCTGACACTTATAAATCTACTCAAGACTATGATGCATCTCGTGAGCTTGCTTACCGTAACATCGAAAAACTTCAACCATTCTACAATAAAGAATGGATTGTAAATCAAGGTAACAAGATTCCTTCAGATTCTAAATTACTGAATACAGAAGTATTATCTGTTACAGGTATGAAAGATGGACAATTTGTGACCGATTTATCAGATGTTGATCATATTATGATTCATTACGCTGACGGTACAAAAGAAGAAAAATCCGTATCACCTAAGGTTACATCAAAAGTGGCTCAAGTAAAAGAATATGCTATTACAGATTTAGGTGATGTCGTTTACACACCAAATATGGTGGATAAGAATCGTAACAAACTAATTGCTGATGTGAAAGAAAAATTAGCAAGTGTCGAATTGATTTCACCTGAAGTGCGTGCATTGATGGACAAACGTGATAAACCTGCTGAAAATAGTGACAATCATAAGAACAATTATATTCGTAACTTATTCTTAGAAGAAAGCTTTGACGAAGTAAAAGGTAACCTTGATAAACTTGTGAAAGCAATCGTTGAAAATGAAGACCATCAGTTAAACGGCGACGAAGCTGCAATGAAGGCTCTTGTGAAGAGAGTAGAAGATAACAAAGCAAAAATTATGATGGGTCTGGCTTATCTCAATCGCTATTATGGTTTTGCGTATGGTGATATGAGCATTAAAGACATCATGATGTTTAAACCGGATTTCTATGGTAAATCAACGAATGTCATCGACCGCTTAATTCAAATCGGTTCACGTGAACACTTCTTGAAAGGTGATAGAACACAGGATGCATATCGTGATGTGATTGCAAGTGCTACTGGTAAAGCTAACTTGCATGAATTCCTAAAATACAACATGGAATTATTCACAAATGATACTGATATGAACACTTGGTTCAAGAATAACATTGCGGATAATGCTTATGTTGTTGAGAAACAATCATCAAATCCAGATTTCGCTAATAAGAAATATAAACTGTATGAAGTAATTAACAACGGTCATCATGGACGTTATATCTTACCACTTCTTAACCTGAAGAAAGCGCATATGTTCTTAATTACGACCTATAATACGATTGCGTTTAGTTCGTTTGAGAAATATGGTAAGACAACCGAAGCCCAACGTGAAGAGTTCAAGAAAGAAATCAATTTACGCGCGCAAGAACAAATCAATTATTTGGACTTCTGGTCAAGACTTGCTGCGGATAACGTTCGTAATCAACTCCTTAAGAGTGAAAATATGGTATCATCAGCTATTTGGGATAATCACTTTGCACCAGACCTTGGTTGGGTTGACCGTATGGGACATACTAAGAACGGGGACTTTGCTCCGATTCGTGAATTCTATGGTCCAACAGGTAAGTGGCATGGTAACAACGGTATGGGAGCTTATGCCTATATTTTCCAAAATCCACAACCACAAGAAGCTGTCTATTATATTTTATCTAGCTTAATCAGTGACTTCGGAACGTCTGCATTTACTCACGAAACTACACATATTAATGATCGTATGGCCTACTTGGGTGGATGGCGTCACCGTGAAGGAACAGACGTTGAAGCCTTTGCTCAAGGTATGTTACAATCACCATCTGTATCAAATCCAAATGGTGAATATGGTGCCTTAGGATTGAATATGGCATATGAGCGTCAAAATGATGGTAAGCAATGGTATAACTATAATCCTAATATGCTAGATAGTCGTCAGAAGATTGATCATTACATGAAGAATTATAATGAATCAATGATGATGCTTGATTACTTAGAAGCTAATGCCGTTATTAAGAAAAATGAAGGTACAAATGATAAGTGGTTCAAGAAAATGGACCGAGAATGGCGTTCGAATGCTGATCGTAACAGTCTAAAAGGTGAGCCACATCAATGGGATAAACTTCGTGATTTAAATGATGAAGAGAAAAACATGAAGTTAACAACGATTGATCAATTGGTAAACAATAACTTTGTTACGAAGCATGGAATGCCAGGTAATGGACGTTACCGTTCGGAAGGTTTCGATTCTGCTTATCAAACAGTTAATATGATGGCAGGTATCTATGGTGGTAATACAAGTAGAAGTGCTGTAGGTTCTATTTCATTTAAACATAATACATTCCGTATGTGGGGTTACTTTGGTTACCTCGATGGTTTCTTAGGATATGCTTCTAATAAATACAAAGATGCTGCTAAGAAAGAAAACAACGGTTATGTTGGAGATGATTTTATCATTAAGAAAGTTTCAAATGGAAGATTCCAAAACTTAGAAGAATGGAAATCTGCTTGGTACCATGAAGTTCATGAGAAAGCTCAAAAAGGTTTTGTTGAAATTGAAATTAATGGTGAGAAAATTTCAACTTATGCGAGACTTCAAGAGTTGTTTGATGAAGCAGTTGAAAAAGATCTTAAAGGGAATGGATTTGGAAATACAGTTGGTCTGAAAGAGAAAGTTTATAAACAACTTTTACAAAAATCTAACGGATTTACTGGAGATTTATTCACTAAATAGTAGATAAGACTAGTATAATAAAAAGGTAGATCAGTTTTGACTGGATCTACCTTTTTGATGTTTTTGAAGTTCTTAAATGTTCATTTACAAGCATAATTATTGAATATATTTATAACCAAAATACTAGAAAATAGATTTTCAAAAAGTAAATGAAATGTCAGTCTGGGCTTTGTTTTATGGATTCTGTTCGAGTTCAAACAACTTGCAAAAATAGTTTAAAAATTATAAAATGAAATATAAAGTAATTTGTAAATACGCATAAAATTCAATATGATATAATGTGTACATAGATAAGAGAAAAGGAAATATTATAAATGAAGAACAAGCTTTCTGATAAGTCCCTTGAGAATCAGAGAAAAGAAAAAATCATGCGTTTCTCCATTCGTAAATATAGTTTTGGTGCAGCGAGTGTAGCGGTTGCTGCCTTTTTAATGTTTTTAGGAAATGGAGCAGTTGCAGCGGATCAATTGAAAGTAACTGAAGAGTCTTCTAGTAAAGTAGAGTTGGCTAAAGAAGGTGGGGATAAGACTGAAAAACAGAGTGAGTCCAAAATTAGTGAGCCGAAAATTACTAAACCAGAACTAGATAAAAGTCAACTTGCAAATTATATTGGTGAAATTGAAGGTAAGATTTCAAGTGGAGCTTACGCTAATAAGACTGAGGAAAGTGTAGCGAGTCTAGCTGCTGAGTTAGCTAATGCCAAAGCAACTTTAGCGAGCGCAAGCAGTCAAGAAGAATTGACGAGTGCCTATCAAAAACTGGTTACTACTGTTAACTCAAAATTACGAAATAAGCCGGTTGAGAAAAAAGAAATTGTTTCAACAGATACTACTGAGGGTAAAGAAACAGTTGGTATCAAAGCTGAGAATACTGAGAAACCATCAGAATCAAATGCGATTGAAAATACTGGTGCCAATGATCCGCGTAATGGAAGTGAAATTGAAAAGGATACAACATTCCGTGCAGCTGTCAATCAAGATCCAAAGGTAGACTTTACATTCTCCATACCAGATGAGAAGAAAATCTATATCTATAACGAAGAGCATTTTTCATTAGAAATTCCAGTTTATTCTGAAACTGGAAAAATTCGCTATGCAACGATTAAGAAAGGATCTAGACAAAGATTCCCTAATGTTGCAGGTACAGATAATGACTTGGATGTTGAATTTGGATTTACAGCTACTGTAATAAATCGTGCTGAAACGGCAGGGGTAACATCGGAGGCGAGTCAAGCAAATCCTGCGAAAATCGTCATTACAGGTCGTCCAAATGATATATTAAAAAAGAACAGAGATTACACAAAACAAGAAAACCAAACATTAAATGTTGGTACTCGTTATGTTCAAGTAGTTGATGACCAAGGTAGAGAAAATCTTAAAAAAGGTATGGATATAACGGATCCAGGATATTTCTACTTAGTATTAAAATCTCAAGCAAAAAAATACGCCTTAAGATCTCAACCTACAGATGAAAAGATTTCTGTAACTAGTTTGACAAATCCTACAGCAGAAGATTTAAAGAAAATCAAAGATAGTATTCAATTAGAATATTCAACAACAAACGAAGATGCACGATTTGCTGATAGACGTGGAACTTTAGTAGAACACCCAGAGGATGTTATTCAATCGGTTAATATCGTTGGGAATAATATTGTTGTTACATTTACAGATGGTTCTACGAAGACGAAACCAGTAAGTGAAATTGTACAAAAAAATGTTCCACCGGTTGTTAATCTACCGTATTCAAACGAAGCGAACAGAAATATTTATATCTATTCTGGAGAAGAGACAGACCTAACATTTACTGCAACGGATGAGTCTAAGATTAAGGACCTAAAACTTCGTGGCCCTGGTGACATTAACTATAATAATGCAACTAGTTTTGGTTTAGCAGTAGGAAATATTGTTGATAGCGCAGTAACAAGCGGAGCAGGTTCTGTTTCTGAAGATAAGAAGACAGCAACCATTAAAATGACTGGAACAACGAATTTAACTGCTGGGAAAAAATGGACAAGTGTTATCGTTGCAAAAGATGACAACAATGGAGAAAGTGCACCTTTTAACGGAAGAATTAATGCAACTACTAATCCTGCAGAACGTCAAAAAATTGAAGGTTATGTTGAGTTTGTTGTAAAAAATCAAACTACTAAATATGATATTAAGACTCCAGAAGGAACAGTTAGTGTAGTAGATCCAGCGAATGTAACTGCAGAAGAATTTGAAAAAATTAAAGAAAAAGTAAAAATTGAATACTCTCAAACTAACGATGATGCTAATTTTACTAGCAAGAGAGGACAAGCTGTAGACAATCAGGCGACAAGAATTTCTACGATTACAAAAGATGCTAATGGAAATCTTGTTGTGACCTATAAAGATGGTTCAACTGATACAAAACCTTTATCAGAATTCACAAGTTTAAATAAACAACCTGCAATTGACGCGGTTAACAAGGCTGCTGAAGATAAAATTGCAGAGATTAATGCTAATACAAACGTAACTGCAGAAGAAAAAGCAGCTGCAATAGAAAAAGTTAATGTCGATAAGGCGAAAGCTTTAACAGCAATTAATGATAACTCGGTAACGACAAAAGCAGCATTAGATAATGCCAAAACATCTGGGACAACAGCGATTAGCAATGATAATCCTGTAGCAACGAAGAAAGATACGGCAAAAGCAGCTATTGACTCAGCTTTAAGAGAGAAAGAAGCAGCCATCGATGCGAATAACGACTTAACGACAGAGGAGAAGAATGCAGCAAAAGCAGATGCACAGGCAAAAGCAACTGCAGCGAAAACAGCAATTGATAATGCGACAACAAACGCAGCAGTGGACTCAGCCCAAACGGCAGGAACAACAAGCGTAAGTTCAGTAACGCCAACAGCGGTAGCAAAACCAGCGGCTAAGAAAGCAATAGATGATGCACTTAAAGCGAAAGAAGCACAACTTGACGCTCGTGCGGACTTAACAGACGAAGAAAAAACAGCAGCAAAAGCAGATGCACAAGCAAGGGCAACAGCGGCTAAAAATAATATTGATACTGCAACAACAAACTCAACAGTAGATAATGCGAAAACTACAGGCGTTGCTGATGTGGAAAGCGTTAATCCGCAAGCAAGCCAAAAGAAAACTGATGCGAAAAATGCAGTTGATGAAGCATTAAAAGCAAAAGAAGCAGCTATAGATGCGAACAACGATTTAACAGCTGAAGAAAAAGCTAAAGCGAAGGAAGACGCAAAAGCTAAAGCTGATGCAGCGAAAACAGCAATCGACAACGCAACAACAAATGATGCAGTAACTCAAGCTAAAAACGACGGAGCAACATCAGTAGATTCGGTGACTCCAACGCCGGTAGCCAAACCCGCAGCGAAGCAAGCCATCGATGACGCATTGAAAGCTAAGAATGACGCGATTGATGCCAACAACGATTTGACTGCTGAAGAGAAAGCCAAAGCTAAGGAAGACGCTAAGGCAAAAGCCGATGCAGCTAAGCAAGCGATCGACAACGCAACAACAAACGATGCAGTAACTCAAGCTAAAAACGATGGGGCAGCAAGTGTATCTTCAGTAACACCAACAGCGCAAGCGAAGCCAGCGGCAAAACAAGCTATCGATGACGCATTGAAAGCTAAGAACGACGCGATTGATGCTAACAATGACTTAACAGACGAAGAGAAAACTGCGGCGAAAGCTGATGCGAAAGCCAAAGCAGACGCAGCGAAAACAGCGATCGATAACGCTACGACAAATGATGCAGTAACTCAAGCTAAAAACGACGGAGCAACAAGTGTAGACTCAGTCACTCCAACGCCGGTAGCCAAACCGGCTGCAAAACAAGCCATCGATGACGCATTGAAAGCTAAGAATGACACGATTGACGCGAACAACGACTTAACAGCTGAAGAAAAAGCCAAAGCTAAGGAAGATGCGAAAGCAAAAGCAGACGCAGCGAAGACTGCAATTGACAATGCAACCACAAACGACGCAGTAACTCAAACTAAAAACGCTGGAGTGACAAGTGTAACTTCAGTAACATCAACAGCGCAAGCGAAGCCAGCGGCAAAACAAGCAATTGATGACGCATTGAAAGTTAAGAACGACGCGATTGATGCGAACAACGATTTGACTGCTGAAGAGAAAGCCAAAGCTAAGGAAGACGCAAAAGCCAAAGCAGACGCAGCGAAACAAGCAATTGACAACGCAACAACAAATGCATCGGTAGAACAAGCTAAAAATGATGGAACAACAGAAGTAAACAATGTGAATCCAACAGCGCAAGCGAAGCCAGCGGCTAAAAAAGCGATCGATGACGCGTTAGTTGATAAGATTAAAGAAATCGAAGCAAATAACAACTTAACTGACGAAGAAAAAGCCGCAGCTAAGCAAGAAGCGCAAGCCAAAGCAGACGCAGCGAAACAAGCAATCGACAACGCAACAACAAATGCGGCGGTAGAACAAGCTAAGGCTGATGGAACAACAGAAGTAAACAATGTCACTCCAACACCAACAGCTAAACCGGCTGCAAAACAAGCCATCGATGACGCATTGAAAGCTAAGAATGATGCGATTGACGCAAACAACGACTTGACTGCTGAAGAAAAAGCCAAAGCTAAGGAAGACGCGAAAGCCAAAGCCGATGCAGCGAAGACTGCAATCGACAAGGCGACAACAAATGATGCAGTAACGCAAGCTAAAAATGACGGAGCGACAAGTGTATCTTCAGTCACTCCAACACCAACAGCTAAACCAGCTGCAAAACAAGCGATCGATGACGCATTGAAAGCTAAGAACGACGCGATCGACGCAAACAATGACTTAACAGACGAAGAAAAAACTGTAGCTAAGGAAGATGCAAAAGCCAAAGCCGACGCAGCGAAACAAGCCATCAACAACGCGACAACAAACACAGCGGTAGAACAAGCTAAAAATGACGGAGCAACATCAGTAGATTCGGTGACTCCAACGCCGGTAGCCAAACCAGC
>NZ_JANCPG010000023.1:0-27562 GCF_024295905.1 Streptococcus sp. CF7_Ac1-12
CGCGAATGAACTGCGCCACAAAAGTTAGGTTTTTTCTGTCTAACTTTTGGGGTGCAGTTCAGAAGGGGTGTTTTTTCTATCGTTTTTTAGTGCTAAGACTACACAAAAAAGCCTTGATTCCAAGGCTTTTCCTGTTGTATGTAGATGCCCCCATGGATTTGGGAGACTATATCATCTTGAAAGTAATTAAAAAGTTGAAATTTAAGTGATTTTCGGAAGGTACTTTTAGGTATTTTCAATGTCATGATTTAAAAATGGGACAAAAGTGGGGCAAAAACCATACAGATTCTAAACTGTATGGTTCTTTTTTTATCTAACCAAGAAAGGTTAAAACTTATTAAAACAAATGCAATCAACTGTTGAAAACTTTTTAGTCCGTGTAATATAAAAACAAGTAAAAAGTTGAACTATAGGGAATATTGTGTCATAATAGGTAATAGATGAATAATTAATAGATTGGAAATAATGCTTTCTTACCTTAACAAGTTGAATTGGTTATACATTTTTTCGTCGCAATTGTGTCTATCTCTCGAGTTTAGCTAGTTTTTATAAGCTCTGGTTTCTAATCAATATAACAAATTTTAGAAGTGCATAAGACAAGATGGTGACATTACTACAGTCATTTCTAGTCACCATATGTTGCTGGCACAGGCTGTTTGTAGTGTTGGCTATTTACTAGTCAGTTTAATCGGAGTGTTTAATTTTTATTGTTGAAAGGTTTTTATATGGCGAAAATTCTATCTTTAGGTCTGACAGGTAAGAAATTACTTGCTCAGGGGTTCTTGTTTGTTCTGCTAGGTCTCATCTTGATGGTCACGGGGACTTGGTTGCCAGTAAAGGTTATTCGACTGGTTCTGTTTTTAGCTTGGATAGCAACGGTCTTAGATTTAGTATTACGTATTTTCAAAAAAAGTCAGTCAACGGACACCTTGGGAGTTGCACTGGTTAAATTGTTAGTGCTGGGATATTTGCTTGGCTCCAATCTTGCGACGGATGTGCCGATTTATATTTTGGCTCTTGTGATTGGAGTTTATCAGATTTTTCATGCTAGTATTAACCTTGTCACCTATGTTCTCTACCGCAAAAACAAAATTCGACCTCGTTTTCGTCTCTTACTAGATGGACTCGTACTAGTTTTTCTTGGTGGGACTAGTCTTTTGTCCTCTACAGGAAATTCTGTCTTTCAACTCTTTGTATTAGGGGCTTATTTTTTCCTTTATGGTGTGTCCAATATCCGTGATGGTTTCTTGTTTGAGGAGGAAATTGGGAAAAACCATCTCAAACGTCGTATTAGAATTAGCTTACCTATTGTCCTAGCCGCTCTCATCCCTGCAAGAACTTTAGCAAAAGTTAACAAATTTATGCTGGAAAATGCTGATGAGGAAGAAGATATCCATCTTGGAATAGTGAAGTCTGGTAAGACAGCGGAGCTTGAAATTTTTGTTCATACAGCTGAGACCTCTCTGTTTTCGGCAATTGGTCATGTGGATATCTGCTATCAAGGCCGTGTTATTTCTTATGGCAACTATGATCCGTCTTCTGAGACCTTATTTGGCATGGTAGGAGATGGTGTCTTATATTTCTGTGATCGTGACAAGTACATTGACCTATGTAAACGTGAGAGTCAAAAAACGCTTTTTGGTTATGGGATAGATTTGACGCCTGAAATGGAAAAAGCAGTTCAGAAAAAGTTGGCTGAATTGAAACAACTGACGATTCCATGGGAGCCAAGTGCGGATAAAATCATGACAGGTGATGGTAAGGAAGACTGCACCTACGCTTATAAAATCAGACATGAGACGGATGGGGAACTTTATAAATTTATCAAATCTAAGTTTAAATCCTACTTTGTCTTATCTACAAACTGTGTGCTCTTGGCTGATACCATAGTCGGTCAGGCTGGCACCGATATCCTCTCACCCAAAGGATTTATCGCTCCAGGAACTTACCAAGCCTACCTTAATCGAGAGTTTGAAAAACCAAATAGTATAGTCGTATCTAAACATGTTTATTAAGGAGAATTTATGAACTTAGTAAAAAAATACACCCCGTTAATACTTTTTATAGGGCTGGTTGCTCTTGTAATTCTGAATGCATCGAGCTTTATATCAGGAGCAATCTCTCTCTTTGATGTAATATCAACCTTGATTTATGGTGCTGTTATTGCTTTTGTGCTTAATGTTCCTATGAAAAAAATTGAACAGTACTTAGTTAAATTGAAGGTAAAGGCAGAGTTGCGTCGTCCGATTGCCATGGTACTTGTTTTCCTAGCTCTTATCTTAATCGTGATTGCTCTTTTGGTTTTGGTGCTGCCAACCCTAGCCCAGACTATTAGTCAGCTGGGAACAGTCCTTTCAACAGTCCTTACTCAACTTGGGAAATTGCTAGGCAGCTCGGAATTTGTAACCAAAGACATGTTGTCAACTATCGTATCAGGCATACAGGGACAATCTAGTTCTATTAGCCAAGCTTTGATAGGTTTTTTATCAGGTCTGACTAGTAATATCGGCAATATTTTTTCAAGTTTGATGAATGCCTTTTTGATTATAGTCTTCACCTTTTTATTTTTATCCAGTAAGGAACATTTGGCAGCGATGACGAGTCGACTTCTAAAAGTTTTTCTTCCAGAGAAGGTGGTGATAAAGTTGACTTACATTGGACAAGTAGCACTAGAGACTTATGACCAATTTTTGATGAGTCAGCTGATTGAAGCAGTTATCATAGGAGTTATGATAGCGGTTGGTTACAGCGTGTTTGGGATACCCTATGGAGTAATGACAGGTATCTTTGCAGGAGTGCTATCGTTCATTCCTTATGTAGGGCCTATGATTGCTTGTGTTGTGGGAGCGATTTTTATCTTCACAGTGAGTCCTACTCAAGCCTTACTTTCTCTTCTTCTATATCAAGTTATACAGCTGATTGAAGGAAACCTTATTTATCCTAGAGTTGTAGGTCAGTCTATTGGTTTGCCAGCTATTTTCACGCTTGCGGCTGCTAGTATTGGAGGCAATCTCTTTGGCTTACTTGGGATGATATTCTTTACACCGATATTTGCTGTTATCTATCGATTGGTTAAGGAATTTGTCGTTGCAAAGGAAAATCAGCTAGATTAAGAAAAACTAAATTTAATAAGATATACTGAGAAGAGAGTGAGAGATTCTCTTCTCTTTTATTTTTAAATACTTTTCTACAAAAAGCTATTAGACGTTAAAAAAAGCCTTGGTTTCAAGGCTTATTTCTGTTGATTTAGATGTGCCCCCTGCAGGGCTCGAACCTGCGCCCCATAGCTTAAGAGTCTACTGCTCTACCAACTGAGCTAAGGAGGCAACAGAAAAAGCTGAGAATGTAACTTCCCAGCTATTTTAATATGCCCAAAATGGCAGCTAGATTATTTACGAAAGGCATCAAGGATATAGGTGAAACCAACAATTAAAAATGCAAAGGCAACGACATAAACGACAAAGACACTTGTAGCTACTGGATTGAACAAAATCACTAGACCTAGTAAAAATGCAAGCAACGCTATCCACATGATATGGTTGCCAATAATAGGGAAAATCAATCCCAGACGATTGCCTTTAAAGAAAACTATAATGGCTTCTACAATTAACCAAATTCCTAAAATAGTTGGAATGACAACTGGCAGCGTCACAAAGCCATAGGCAACGAGGTAAAGAGCTAAGAGAAGATTAACAATCCCTTTGAAAAGATGAGCTGGTGAGCGAAGCTCTTTTGGTGCAGAGAAATAGCCTAAAATATCTGCTATAGAAGAAACCAGTAAACCAAATGCAATCCACCAGCTGTAAGCAACAAGATTAGCTACTGGGTTTGTAAATAGGAAAAGTCCTAAAAGGACAAAAACAACTCCTGCAAGGAATAGCAGTAAACGATTGGAAAATTTCATTTCAATACCCCTTATATAGTATATTTTGATTGTGAAACTATTTTACCTCTTGTTATAGAAAATGTCAATAAAATAAATAAACAATTTGGAAGTTTCGGTCTGATTCATGAAAAGAAAATCAGTTTTTATTATTTTGAAAATAAAAAGAGAAGATAAAATTTGTCTTCTCTACATGAAAATATTGTATGGCATCAAAGCAAAAGTAACTGGCTTTACACTATTTGTTAAGATGTAATTTGATTCAAAAAGAAAAGATAGATTTAAAAGTGGGGCAAATGATGAGGCAAATTAGTTATAGACAAGCAAAAAAGCCTTGGAACTCAAGGCTTTTTCCTGTTGATTTAGATGCCCCCTACAGGGATCGAACCTGTGACCCACGGATTAAGAGTCCGCTGCTCTGCCAGCTGAGCTAAGGAGGCAAAGAAAAAAGCTGTATTGGTGCCGAAACTTCACGGTTTGTATTGAACCCGCGCAATTAAGCAGGTGGGCAACTCGCTCTAACTGAAGCTGTTTCCGTGTGAGACGGCCTACATGCTGTTAGAAGACTTTTGTTTCCCTAATAATACAAAAAATAGTCGGTCAACACTTAAGTGTGAAGTCGTACACCACAGCGTTTCTATGTTTATATGATACCACTTTTTCAAAAAAAATCAAGAGGAAAATGCAATTTTTTGAAAAGGATTTCAGATTTTTCGCAAACGGTCGATAGCTTCCTTTCTTTGAGCCAAAGCCCGTTCATATTTACCAGTATCTTCTGCTTGGAAATAGTGATGATTACGAATTTTTTCTGGTAGATAGTCTTGCTTGACCCAATTTCCAGGATAGTTGTGTGGATAGAGATAGTCTTGGGCATTCCCCAGTTCCTTGCTTCCACTGTAGTGCCCATCACGCAGGTGTCGCGGAATAGGCAAGTGCCCTGATGTTTTGAGGTCAGCAAGTGCCTTATCCATAGCTACATAGGCTGAGTTGGATTTTGGAGAAAGGGCCAAATCAATGACGACATTGGCAATGAGAATGCGGGCTTCTGGGAAACCAATCCTTTGTGCAGCATCCAGAGCAGTCACGGTGTGAATCTGGGCTTCAGGATTGGCCAAACCGATATCTTCATAAGCGATAACAGTCAAACGACGAGCGAGACTAGGCAGATCCCCAGCCTCAATCAAGCGGGCAGCATAGTGGAGACTGGCATCGACATCTGAACCGCGAATAGACTTTTGAAGGGCAGATAGAACATCGTAATGTCCATCTCCATCCTTGTCCATAGTGATGTAGCTTCTCTGAAGACTATTTTCCATGATGTCAAGCGTGATATGACGGATGCCGTCATCATTTTCTGGGGTGGAGAGAACTGCCAAATCAAGTGAGTTAAAGGCAGAACGGAGGTCTCCGTTGGTAGATGTTGCGATAAAATCAAGGGCATCATTATCTAACTCAACAGGGAAATCAAAACCTCGTTCAGGGTCAGTCAGGGCTATTTGAATGGCTCCTTTGACATCTTGGTTAGACAAGGGTTCCAACTCAAAAATCTGAACACGGCTACGAATGGCTGGAGTGACAGAAAAGAAGGGATTTTCAGTCGTCGCCCCAATCATGATGACCAGTCCGCTTTCCAAGAGAGGCAAGAGGAAGTCTTGTTTAGTCTTGTCAAGACGATGAATCTCGTCTAGTAGCAGTACAAGACCACCTGAGAATTTAGCCTCTTCAGCTATTTCTTGGAGTCTTTTTTTACTATCTACTGTCGCATTGAAAGTTCGAAAGGCATACTTGGTCGTCCCTGCGATGGCAGAGGCAATACTGGTCTTGCCGATTCCCGGAGGTCCATAAAGAATCATGGAGGACAGGCGGTTGGCTTCCACCATGCGGCGGATAATTTTTCCAGGCCCGACCAGATGTTCCTGACCAATGACCTGGTCGATAGTTTTAGGGCGCATGCGAAGCGCGAGATTGTCTGGCATAGCAGTCCTTTCTAGCGTGGATTTTCTGATGTATATGTGGTAAGATGGTAGTATCTATTTTAGCATATTTCCGAGCAATCGGGGCGATTTAAGAGTCGCATAGAAAGAGGACAAAATGGCAACATATGGATTTTTAGATGTTTTAGAGGAAGAGTTGGAGAAGAACTTTCCCTTTGACTTTGAGATTAGTTGGGACAAGCGCAACCACGCGGTTGAAGTGAGTTTTCTATTGGAAGTGCAAAATGCTGCAGGTGTGGAGATGGTGGATGAAGACGGAGAGGTTTCGTCGGACGATATCCTATTTGAGGAAGCGGTACTCTTTTACAATCCTGCTAAGTCAACCGTCAATGAGGAAGACTATTTGACGGTTATTCCTTACTTACCAAAGAAAGGTTTCTCTCGCGAATTTTTAAACTATTTTGCACTATTCCTTAAAGATACTGCCGAGGTTGGGCTAGATGCCCTTATGGACTTTTTGGAAGACCCAGAAGCAGAGGAATTTGTCATGGAATGGAACCAAGAAGTCTTTGAAGAGGGAAAAGTTGGATTGGAAGAGGGAGAATTTTATCCTTATCCGAGATACTAGGAGTTTGACATGGACATAGAGATTTCTGATTTCACAGGCTGTAAGATTGCTTTGTTTTGTGGGGATAAGCTTCTGACTATCTTACGCGATGATAAGGCAAGCATTCCCTGGCCCAATATGTGGGAGCTTCCCGGTGGGGGACGCGAGGGGGATGAAAGTCCTTTTGAGTGCGTGGCGCGTGAAGTTTTTGAGGAACTGGGAATTCATCTGACTGAGGATTGTCTGCTTTGGAGTAAGGTTTATCCAAGTATGCTTTTTGCGGATAAACAATCTGTATTTCTTGTCGGTCAGTTGACACAGAACCAGTTTGACAGTATCGTGTTTGGAGATGAAGGACAGGGATATCAGCTGATGAATGTCGAGGAATTTCTTAGTTCCAGTCAAGTTGTACCTCAGTTGCAGAATAGAGTGAGAGATTATTTGGAGGAAGTTCGATAAATGGCGAAGCGTAGCAAAAATATCAATATGTTTCTCATGGATGGTGAAGTAACTGGAAAAATCAAATGTACTTTGTCAAATTGGACGGGAGTGATTTACAAAATACCTCGTATTCAATTGGGAGATTTGAAGTCTCGTGATGAAATGAAACAAAGTGGTATTTATTTCTTATTTGGTCGAGATGAAGATAAGCAAAAAGATGTGACCTATATTGGTCAGGCAACAACTCGGAAAAATGGTGAAGGGGTATTGTTGCGAATTCAAGAGCATACTCGTGATATTCATGCAGATTACTTTAATGACGTCATAATTCTAACAACTCAAAATAATTCTTTCGGTCCAACAGAAATTAGCTATTTGGAAAATAAATTTACTCAACTTGCTAAAGAAGCTGGTCGCTACATTGTGAAAAATGGGAATGATCCAAATCCTGGTAATGTGACTGAGGAAAAGGAATCTGAACTGGATGAAATTGTTGAAAATACGCTAATGATTATTGGAACTTTAGGTTATCGTGTTTTTGTTCCAATGACAAAGAAAGTTAGTCAAGATTTGACTGATAATCATTCAACTTATCTTTATTTAAAGCGTAAAACTAAGAAATCTAACAAAGTAATAGAAGCAACTTGTGAACGGACAACTGAAGGTTTTGTTGTTTTAGAAGGAAGTCAAGTAGAAATAAAGGATTCTCCATACCTTCCAGCAAGTTTAAAAGAAATGCGTCAGAATTTAATAGCTTCTCGGGTCATTCAAGATGGAGTGTTAAAAGAAAAACAGCTTTTTTCTAGCCCTTCTTATGCAGCGGCTTTTTTGCTGGGTATGCAAACGAACGGTCGAACTGATTGGAAAAATCAGGATGGAAGAACTTTAAAAGAATTGGAAGAATTAATAGATTGATAAGGAAAATACAAAATGGAAACATGGCAAGAGTTAAAAGTTACAGTTAAGCGTGAGGGAGAGGAGCTGGTCTCTAATCTCTTGATTGAGCTGGGAGCGCAAGGTGTTGCGATTGAAGACAGTATGGACTATGTGGGAAATGTTGACCGCTTCGGCGAGATTTTCCCAGAGGTTGAGCAGCAAGAAGAAATCGTAGTGACCGCCTATTACCCTGATACGGTTGATGTAGCAACGGTTGAGTCAGATTTGCAGGCTCGTCTCGCGGAACTAACTGATTTTATGGACTTGGGAGAGGTCAAAATGGGGACGACTGCCTTGGCTGAGGAAGACTGGGCAGACAACTGGAAGAAATACTATGAGCCAGCTCGTATCACTCATGATTTGACTATCGTGCCGTCGTGGACAGACTATGAGGCGACTGCGGGAGAAAAGATTATCAAGCTGGATCCAGGTATGGCTTTTGGTACGGGAACCCATCCAACAACTAAGATGAGCCTTTTTGCTTTGGAGCAGGTCCTTCGTGGTGGCGAAACGGTGCTGGACGTGGGGACTGGTTCAGGAGTTCTTTCTATTGCCAGCTCGCTGCTTGGTGCTAAGGAAATTTTTGCCTATGACCTAGATGATGTAGCAGTTCGAGTTGCTCAGGAAAATATTGAGCTCAACCCTGGTATGGAAAACATCCATGTAGCAGCAGGAGACTTGCTTAAGGGAGTTGAGATTGAGGCAGATGTGATTGTAGCTAATATCTTGGCGGATATCCTCGTTCATCTGACGGATGATGCTTATCGCTTGGTTAAGGACGAAGGCTACCTGATCATGAGTGGGATTATCAAGGACAAGTGGGATATGGTGCGCGAGTCGGCTGAGTCAGCTGGATTTTTCCTAGAAACTCACATGGTTCAAGGGGAATGGAATGCCTGTGTCTTTAAGAAAACCAAGGATATTTCCGGTGTGATTGGAGGCTAGCATGCAACAGTATTTTGTCAAAGGCAGTGCCATCTCTCCTGTCACCATCGAGGACAAGGAAACCAGCAAGCATATGTTTCAGGTTATGCGCTTGAAAGAAGACGATGAGGTGACCTTAGTCTTTGATGATTGTATCAAGCGCTTGGCGCGTGTGCTGGATGTGGAAGCTCGTCAGTTTGAATTGGTAGAAGAACTAGATGACAATGTGGAACTGCCAGTCCAAGTGACCATTGCATCCGGCTTTCCCAAGGGGGACAAGCTGGAGTTTATCACTCAAAAAGTAACCGAACTGGGTGCCAGCCAGATTTGGGCCTTCCCCGCAGATTGGTCAGTTGCCAAATGGGATGGCAAGAAATTGGGTAAAAAGGTTGAAAAACTAGAAAAAATCGCCCTTGGAGCAGCAGAGCAAAGCAAGCGTAATGTTGTTCCAAGTATCCAGCTTTTCGAGAATAAAGCAGACTTCCTAGCCCAACTTGACCAGTTTGACTCTATCGTAGTGGCCTATGAAGAATCAGCTAAAGAAGGAGAAAGCGCTGCGCTTTTACAAGCAGTTACTGGACTCGAGAAAGGAGACAAATTGCTCTTTATCTTTGGTCCAGAAGGTGGTCTCTCACCTGCAGAAATCGAAAGTTTTGAAGCTAAGGGAGCAGTATTGGCAGGACTTGGCCCTCGCATTTTGCGAGCAGAAACAGCACCGCTTTACGCTTTATCAGCCCTTAGTGTTTTATTAGAATTAGAGAAATAAGAGGAAGAAAATGGAACAAAAACACCGTTCAGAATTTCCAGAGAAGGAACTTTGGGATTTAACAGCCCTATACCAAGACCGTGAGGATTTCTTACGTGCAATCGAGAAAGCTCGCGAAGACATCAACCAGTTTAGCCGTGACTACAAGGGTAATCTTCATACTTTTGAGGATTTTGAAAAGGCCTTTGCGGAATTGGAACAAATCTACATTCAGATGAGCCATATTGGCAACTATGGCTTTATGCCGCAGACGACAGATTATAGCAATGACGAATTTGCCAACATTGCCCAAGCTGGGATGGAATTTGAAACAGATGCCAGCGTAGCCTTGACCTTCTTTGACGATGCCCTAGTGGCAGCAGACGAGGAAGTCTTGGATCGTTTGGGTGACTTACCTCATTTGACGGCAGCTATTCGTCAGGCTAAAATTAAAAAAGCCCACTATCTTGGAGCAGATGTGGAGAAGGCCTTGACCAATTTAGGAGAAGTTTTCTACAGTCCGCAGGATATTTACACTAAGATGCGTGCTGGGGACTTTGAAATGGCTGACTTTGAAGCCCATGGCAAGACCTACAAAAACAGCTTTGTGACCTATGAAAATTTCTACCAAAACCATGAGGATGCTGAGATTCGTGAGAAATCTTTCCGTTCCTTCTCAGAAGGTCTTCGTAAGCACCAAAATACGGCTGCAGCAGCCTATCTAGCCCAAGTCAAGTCTGAAAAACTCTTGGCAGATATGAAGGGCTACGATTCAGTTTTTGATTATCTTCTAGCTGAGCAGGAAGTGGACCGTGCTATGTTTGACCGCCAGATTGACCTCATCATGAAGGATTTTGCGCCGGTTGCTCAGAGATACCTCAAGCATGTTGCCAAGGTTAATGGTCTTGAAAAGATGACCTTTGCAGACTGGAAATTGGACTTGGACAGCGCCCTTAATCCTCAAGTGACTATTGACGACGCCTATGATTTGGTCATGAAGTCCGTAGAACCTTTGGGACAAGAATATTGTCAGGAAGTTGCTCGTTATCAAGAAGAGCGCTGGGTGGACTTTGCTGCTAACAGTGGCAAGGATTCTGGCGGTTATGCGGCGGACCCATATCGTGTGCATCCTTATGTTCTCATGAGCTGGACTGGTCGTTTGAGCGATGTTTATACCTTGATTCATGAAATCGGGCATTCTGGTCAATTCATCTTTTCAGATAATCACCAGAGCTACTTCAACGCCCACATGTCGACCTACTATGTTGAAGCACCGTCAACTTTCAATGAATTGCTACTCAGTGATTACTTGGAGAACCAATCTGACGACCCACGTCAAAAACGCTTTGCCCTTGCTCACCGCTTGACAGACACCTATTTCCATAACTTTATCACTCACCTTTTGGAAGCAGCCTTCCAGCGTAAGGTTTACACATTGATTGAAGAAGGAGAAACTTTCGGAGCAAGCAAACTCAACAGCATTATGAAGGAAGTCTTGACGGATTTCTGGGGAGATGCCATTGAGATTGATGATGATGCAGCTCTGACTTGGATGCGCCAAGCTCACTACTATATGGGCTTGTATAGTTACACTTACTCAGCAGGACTAGTCATTTCGACTGCAGGTTACCTTCATCTGAAACATTCAGAAACTGGAGCTGAAGACTGGCTCAATCTCCTTAAATCAGGTGGTAGCAAGACACCACTTGAGTCAGCCATGATTATCGGTGCTGATATTTCAACAGATAAACCACTCCGTGATACCATCCAGTTCTTATCAGATACAGTTGACCAGATTATCTCCTACAGCGCCCAGTTGGGAGAGTAAATTAAAAGAGTCTGGGACAAAAGTCTAACCTTAAATAAAAAAAGCGAACAAAACGAGTTATCTGATACTCAGAATTCTGTCTTGTTCGCTTTTTTTCTAATCTATCGATTTTAAAAATTTATAATAAAGAATTCCTAAAATCAAAATTTTTTGTTCTGTCCTCTTTAATTATCCCCAAAAGCTATCTTCTTCAGCTTGATCTGAAGAGAAGAGCCAAACTTCTTTGATTTTTCCGTCTTCAATACGGAAGAGGTCAATCCCGTTCATATTGAGTTCAGTACCATCAGCACGTGTTCCAAGAAAAGTAACATTAGCTGCGATTAAATCCTTATTGTCAGAAACCCAATTTGTTACCACCTTAAAGGTTCCATTAGTTTTCTCAGCAAATGTAGCAAGGTGAGCTCCTAGCTTGTCCTTACCAACAACTGTACCAGATATACTATGAGTACCAGGTTGATGCCAGATAATATCGTCTGCCATCGTTTCAAAGACACCAGGAAAGTCACCAGCAATTAAAGCTTGGTTATAAGCGTTGAAAATTTCTAAGTTTGTTGACATATCTATTCTCCATTTCTTTTTTATGATATAATTGTAACAGTTACAAACAAAAAAAACAAGTAGACACTTTTTTGATAGCTAGTATCAAAAGTGGTACTATTATTGATACTAAAAGATAAAATTTTTTTAAAAAATAGAAAGAAGATATTTTATGACAAATAAAGTGAGTGAGTATGGTATTTGTCCATTTGCGACAACGCAGAGGGTTTTAACGGGGAAATGGGCACTGGTAATTATTTATCAGTTGAGTACGGGTACCAAACGATTTAAAGAATTGCAGAGATTATTGCCTGGGATTACTCAAACTATTTTGACCCGTCATCTCCGTCAATTAGAAAAGGATAAGATTGTTCAACGAAAGGTCTATGCCGAAGTTCCACCACGAGTTGAGTACAGCTTAACTGAAATGGGGCAGGAATTCAGAGTTGTTTTAGATGCTGTCGAGAAATGGGGTCTAGATTATATCAAGTTGCTAAATGCTAGTGAGATAAGCAACTGATAAGTCCTATAGAGGAAATGTATTTTCTGTTTAATTCCTTAATTAAAAGATAGTGAGGCAAACCAGTATTTTTCCAAACAATTTTCTTGAAACCCTTTCCCTCTTTTGATAGACTAGTATCTAGTTTTTGAAAAAAGGAGAAAGAAAATGAAAAAATTTGTCGCTGAATTAATCGGTACGTTCATGCTTGTGTTCATCGGAACAGGAGCTGTTGTTTTTGGAAATGGTCTTGATGGCCTTGGTCACCTAGGGATTGCCTTTGCCTTTGGTTTGGCAATCGTAGTTGCAGCTTACTCAATCGGAACTGTTTCAGGTGCTCATTTGAATCCAGCTGTTTCTATTGCTATGTTTGTTAACAAACGTTTGTCATCTTCAGAGCTTGTAAACTACATCCTTGGACAAGTAGTTGGAGCCTTCTTAGCATCTGCTTCTGTCTTCTTCCTCTTGGCTAACTCAGGGATGTCAACTGCTAGTCTTGGTGAAAATGCCTTGGCAAACGGTGTCACTGTCTTTGGTGGTTTCTTGTTTGAAGTTATTGCAACTTTCTTGTTTGTCTTGGTTATCATGACCGTGACATCAGAAAGCAAGGGCAATGGCGCGATTGCTGGTTTGGTAATCGGTTTGTCCTTGATGGCAATGATTCTTGTGGGATTGAACATCACTGGACTGTCAGTAAACCCAGCTCGTAGCTTGGCACCAGCTGTCTTGGTAGGTGGCGTAGCCCTTCAACAAGTTTGGATTTTTATCCTTGCCCCAATCGTTGGTGGAGTTCTTGCAGCCCTTGTTGCAAGAAACTTCCTTGGAACAGAAGAATAATTGAAACTCAAAAAGCCTTGCTCCTCATCTTGAGGAACAGGGCTTTTTCGTATTATACTTTTCGAAAATCTTTTCAAACCACGTCAGCTTCACCTTGGATTATATATGTGACTGACTTCGTCAGTTTTATCTGTAACCTCAAAACCATGTTTTGAGCAACCTGCGGCTAGCTTCCTAGTTTGCTCTTTGATTTTCATTGAGTATGAGTTTAACGGTTGTCAATTTTCTCTGGATAAAGGTCGTGTTGGAAGAGGCGTTGTTCTGCCAAGCCATCATACTTAGTTCCAGGCTTACCGTAGTTGTAGTAGGGGTCAATTGAGATGCCACCGCGCGGAGTGAATTTTCCCCAGACTTCTAAATAGCGAGGGTCTAGCAAGTTGACCAAGTCTTTCCCGATGGTGTTGATACAGTTTTCGTGGAAATCTCCGTGGTTTCGGTAGCTAAAGAGGTAGAGTTTGAGGGATTTTGACTCGACACAGAGCTTGTCAGGGATGTAGGAAATATAAATGGTCGCAAAGTCTGGCTGAGCAGTGATCGGACAAAGTGAGGTGAATTCAGGGCAGTTGAATTTGATGAAATAGTCATTTTCCACATGACGATTGTCAAAGGATTCGAGGACCTCTGGTTGATATTCGAAAATGTAGTTGGTTTCTTTGTTGCCTAGTAGGCTTAGGTTTTTCAATTCTTCTTGTTGTGACATGATTTTTTCTTTCTAATCTTAAACACCGCGTTGGTTGTCGTAGAGGAGGGTATGTAGTTGAGGAAGGACGCGGACATTGCCCCAGCTATCGTCAGTAGCGACACGTTCCCAGAGTTCTTTGAGGCGGTCCAGTTGGTCTTGGACAATATTACCTGTAGCTTTTGGCTCAGGATTTCCAGCTGATAAGAAGAGAACATCTGGTTGGTAGCGCTCTTGAATGACTTTAGCAAAGGCCAAATCCGCATCATCAAAGACAGGGATTTTAAAGGTGACCTTGTCTGGATCAAGTTGGGAAACGATAAAGTCCAGGGTCTCAAAGTTGACTTCCATCTTGGATGAAGGAGGTTTGGGACTTAGAGTGACCTGGTCGATGTCTTTTAACCAATTTTGCCAGCGGGAGCCTTGGGTCTCAACAGCCAGAGTGACACCACGTTCCTTGAGCTTGGTTACTAGCTCAGCCATGTTGGCTGCTAGGATAGCAGGATTTCCCCCAGATAGGGTGACGTAGTCGTAGCTCCCTAATTTATCCAAGGCAGCAATGACTTCGTCAGCTGTCATACGAGTTGGCTTTTCAGAACCATCCCAAGTAAAGGCAGAGTCGCACCAGTCGCAGTGGTAGTCGCAACCAGCAGTGCGGACAAACATGGTTTTCTGCCCAATAGCACGGCCTTCACCTTGAAAGGTAGGACCAAAAATTTCCAAAACTGGTAGTTTGAGGACACGTTCCCTAGTCATCTAACCACTCCCGTCTAAACTCTGCAAAGGCAGTAGGAGTTTCATAGAGGCGAACGTATTCTAAACGAAGACCTCGTTCATCTGGTAACTCTTGATTCATGGTTTGGAAAATCCAGTAAACCATATTTTCAGCGGTTGTATTCATATAGGGCAGGGTTTCATTGAGATAGCGATGATCTAAGTGGGGCTCTAAGTAGTTCTTGTAGATAGCTTTGATATCTCCGAAATCGTAGGTCATGCCACGTTCATCTAAAAATCCACTGACAGCAATCTGCAAATGATAGGTGTGACCATGCAGGGATTTGCATTTTCCCTCATAGTGAAAGAGGTGGTGGGCAGCGTCAAAGGTAAATTCTTTTGATACCAAGGTTCTGTGAGGATTGTAGACAAGAGACTCCCCGGTTTCCTGTTTGATTTCTTTGGGTGCAAAAAACATTAGGCCTCTCCTTTCTGTGAGAGATAAACATCTAACCCATGTTGACGTAGATGGCAGGCTGGACAATTTCCACAGCCACTTCCGATAATTCCGTTGTAGCAGGTTACAGTTTTTTTACGAACATAGTCAAAGGCACCGAGTTGGTCGGCTAATTCCCATGTTTCAGCCTTGTCTAGCCACATGAGAGGTGTTTGGATAACAAAGTCGTAATCCATGGCAAGGTTGAGGGTAACATTAAGGGATTTGACAAAGACATCTCGACAATCGGGGTAGCCTGAGAAGTCTGTCTCGCAGACACCTGTCACGATATCTTTAATGCCCCGTTGCTTAGCAAGAACAGCCGCAAAGGATAGAAAGAGGTGGTTGCGACCGTCAACAAAGGTATTGGGAACCTCTCCCTCTTTTTGCTCAATTTCCAAATCAGAGGTCAGGGCATTTTCAGTGATTTGCCCCAGCAGAGACATATCTAGGATATGATGACGAATCCCCTGTTCCTTAGCGATTTCTCTAGCAACTTGAATTTCGAGATGATGGCGTTGACCGTAGGCAAAGGTAACGGCTTCGACCGTTTCATAGTGTTCTTTAGCCCAAAAGAGGCAGGTTGTAGAATCTTGACCGCCGCTAAAGACGACCAAGGCTGATTGATGTTTCATAGTACTCCTTCCAAAATGGGAAATGTTCAGAGCACGCAAAAAGCTCCCTTGAGGGAGCTAAAAAATACCAAGTAGAGGTTTTTTTTAGCGATGGCATGTCCCAAACATCGTAATATTCTACCTACAGTTTAGCATATTTTTTGAAAAATGGCAAAGGGCAAGAAAAAAGAGACCAAAGAAAGTAATTGGTCTCTAATGTGATTAGCTCAATTCAGCAACGATGGCCTTGATTTGTTCTGCTGTGTGAACACCAGCAACTTGTTTGACAACTTGGCCGTCTTTTTTGAAGAGAAGAGTTGGGATAGACATGATTCCAAAAGCACGAGCTGTGTTTGGGTTTTCATCAACGTCCATTTTAACGATTTTCAAGACATCCTCTGAAAGTTCTTCAGACAATTTATCCAAGATTGGACCTTGCATACGACATGGACCACACCAAGTTGCCCAGAAGTCTACCAAGACCAAACCGTCTTTTGTTTCTTGTTCGAATGTTGCATCTGTAATTGCTTTTGCCATTGTATTTCTCCTTTTTAGTTATATTGGCTTAAATCTTGTTTCATGAGATAGAAGAAGACATCTCCATAAGTCCCATGGTAGTCCAAATCATGACCGTTGTAAGTTAATTTTTGGACAGGGTAGTAGTCTGCGACGCCGATAAGGCAAGCTTGTTGTGAACGATCAAAATCTTCATAAGATTCGAAAGTTACAGTTCTTTCGTTCTTGCTGGCATCTAGATAGGTAATTTCAATCATATTTAAAACTCCTTTGTTTAATGATGATTTTATTTTACTCCTTGTAAAAGAGAATGTCAAGAAAAATGATTGCGCACGCAACTTTTTTTCTAAAATCATCTTAAACCAAGAAATCCAAACCAGTTTCCAAGCTTTCTTCGACAGCCTTTTGTAGAGAGGCCAGTGTCTTTTGCCCATCACCTGTCAGGCAGATAAAACTAGAGCGTCGATCTTGATCACAACACCTGCGACTAAGTAGACCGCAATTTTTGGCTTCCAAGCGAGCCACCATCCGAGAAACAGCGCTCGGGCTCAGATGAAGCTTATCTGGCAGGTCAATCTGGCGTAGAGATTTTTCTTGGGCCAAGTCCAGATAGTAGAGCAGGTAGAACTCTTTCAAGGTCAGACTTTGCTCGCTCTGCTGGGCAATAGTCTCTTCCAAGAGGCTTTCAATTTCTTTCTGACGCCGATTGAAGTCAAACCATTTTTCCAAATAGGTCATAGTATCTCCTTTCTTTTTAGAGTTATAGCATAGAAGAATGTCCATTCTCGGACAGTCTCTGCATCACAAGATGATTGCGCATGCAATGATTATACTACTTTTCAAGAAAGCTGGCAAGAAGGACGCTGGCATCTTTTATCCTAAATCATGCCTGTTTTCCCAAGTCAAGAATTGTTTGTATCCCCTTTCTTCTCAAACTTTCATCAACTCTTGTGCATTTCCTTGAAATTTTCTGAAAAAAGAGTAAACTGGTATGCAAGAAGTCTATTTCGTGGAGTTTAGGATGAAATTATATGTTCAATTAATGATTCTCTTTGTGATTTCTCTAATCGGTGAGGGAATCTCCAGTTTCTTTCATTTGCCTATTCCAGGCAGTATTATCGGTTTGATTATTCTCTTTCTAGCCCTACAATTCAAGTGGCTGAGAACTAGGCATGTCAATATGGTGGGGAATTTCTTGCTGGCTAATATGACCATTCTCTTTTTGCCACCAGCAGTGGGAATCATGGAAAAGTTTGATGTGATTGCTCCTTATCTTTTGCCCATCGTCTTGATTGTCTTTTTTGCAGCAGTTATCAATATTATCCTCATAGCCTTGGTAGTTCAGTTCATCAAGAGACGGTTTGAGGGAGATTATGAGAAAGGAGATGCCAAATGAGTGAATTTGTTTCCAATCCCCTATTTGGGCTTGCCTTGTCTATCCTAGCTTATCTAGTGGGAATGTTGATTTACAGACGTTTTCCCCATCCTTTGACAACGCCCTTGCTTTTGTCAGCTGTTTTCATTATTATCTTTCTAAAGGCGACGGGTATTTCTTACCAGGATTACTACCAAGGTGGTGTTTATCTGAACAACTTGATTGTTCCATCGACCGTGGCTCTGGGGATTCCGCTTTATAAGAGTTTTCACTTGATGAAGCACCATGCACGGAGTATTCTCTTTGGTAGTCTGTTAGCAGTAGTTGTCAATACCTCTTTCACAGCCCTTGTAGCTAAGATTTTTGGAATGGACTTTTTCCTAGCCATTTCTCTCTTTCCGAAGTCAGTGACAACCGCCATGGCAGTGGGAATTACAGAAAAATTGCAAGGTCTGACGACCGTGACCTTGGTGGTTGTAGTGGCGACTGGGATTTTAACCAGTGTCATCGGCCCAACCCTCTTGAAGTGGTTGAAAATTGATGACCCAGTAGCTGTTGGTCTTTCCCTTGGAGGAACAGGTCATGCTGTCGGAACGGGAACAGCCTTTCGATACGGTTCTGTAGCAGGAGCTATGGGTGGTTTGGCTATCGGTGTTACCGGTATTCTCTATGTCTTTGTCAGCCCTATTGTAGCCAGCTTGATATTGAGTTAAAAAGCAAGGAATTTTGGTTCCTTGCTTTTTAAAATCGTATTTTATAGAATATTACTTTCCTTTTCGTAAGTGAATGACTTGGTCATAGTGTTTTAAGTCTTCTTCTGTATAGTGGTGAATGACTTCAATAACTGTTTGAGGTAGGGAGAAGAGCAAGTCGCTAATTTTTCTGCTATTTTCCAAGTCAAGATTGGCCTTGATTTCATCTGCTAAGATGAGTTGGCTATCATGGTAGAGGGCACGAGCTATTTCAAGGCGTTGTTTCTCGCCACCAGACAGACTATCATTGCTGAGCGTTCGATTTTTCAAATGTTCTAATCCTGTTTTTTTGAGGATATGATTTAAAGTATCTGGATTTTTATCCAGTCCTAGAAGGATATTGTCGTCCAGAGAGAGCGTGTCAAAGTAATGGCTATCTTGGAGGATATAGGAACTAAAGCTTGTGATTTCTTGACGTGACAGGTTTTGACCAGCAAAGCTAATCTGTCCACTTGTTGGTGTCTCTTCTCCATGAATGATATTGAGCAGGGTTGTCTTACCAGAGCCACTTTCCCCGATAATGGCAATTTTTTCTCCTTGCTTGATGTGCATGGAAATCGGAGACAGGAGGTTATTTCCATCTTTTTCTAGGGAGATGCTGTTAAGTTGGATAGGGAAAATGTTTTCTATGATTCTAGGCAAGATGGGATCAGACTGGTTCAAAAGTTTTTGGTATTTATTGAGAAGAGTTCGATTCGCTTTTCGGGTGTTGGTAAAGTAAGCCAACTCTTGGAATTGATAGCCGATATTATGGGAAACTAGATAGATGGCCACAAAACTCGCCGCATCTAAATAATTATAGTAGGTCATAAAGCCACCGATGACGATTGGTGTGACAGAACAAAAGGCATCGATGCTATTGATCAAGAGACTGTTTAAAGTTCGTTGTTTTTCATAGTTAATTTCGGTATCTAGACTGGTTTGTAATTGCTTTTGATAGCGAGCAAAAAAGTAGTCTTGCCCCTGATAATGGCGAATTTGTTGGCTACCACCAATAAAATTTGTCAAGCTTGCTAAGTAGCTCTGGTTAACAGTGGACCGCTTTTCAGAAAGTGAATCCAAACGCTTTGATCCGACAGCACTGCAGAGGACAGGAAAGGAGTAGAAGAGGATGAAAATCAAGCCCAGGTAAAAATTGGTCCATAGGGCATAGAGAATGGACACAGTGGTAAAGCCCAGAGAAGAAATGATGATGACCGTTGGCTCAATATAGTTTTCTTCTAGTTGCTTGACGTCGTTTTCTAGGTCGGACAAGATATCTTTTTCATCAATCTCATAACTGTTTAAAAATCGCTTGAAAATAGCACTCTTGATTCCATATTTGAAGTCAGTAATCAAACGAGCGTAGTAATAACGTTTCCCAGCCAAACCCAGTAAGAGGATGAGATTACCAAGGATTCCTAAAATCAAAACTTTCCAAAGAAGGCCTAGTTCTTGATTGGTAAAACTAGCAACAATATTTTGAACAAGGGCTGGTGTGATAATTGCTTCCAGCCAAGTAATGGCAATAGAAAAGAAGTAAAGTATGAGGTGCTTCTTAGTAACAAATCTTTTCAGCATAAAGAGTTGCCCTCCTTATCGATATACATGTAATCAATTTTAAAGTTATTATACTCCTTTTTATTAAATACTTCATATTAAAAATGTAAGTCCTGAGAACGAAAAAAGTCTAGCGAGTTATTGTCGCTAGACTTTAAAACTATTGCAAATTAACCTTGTTTCTCAAGATGTAGTAGGTTCCGAGGTAAAATATAGCTATGAATATGAGTTCTTCAATAATACTCGTACTTGCTCCCATATAGAAATTATCATTAAATCCTGCAAGTGAATTGACATAGAAGTTCGTACTGGTATTGAAGAAGACTTCTACAAATCCAATGACGATTTGGATACCGATATAAGCTACAATGGCTAGTGCGGTACGGTATTCATTGAACAGTTGTCCGATGGAAATAGCCAAGTAGATGCAGAGGATTCCTGAGATGGTATTTAGTAGGAAGGATACCCCCATAAGAGAGAGTTGAGGAAGGAATGTTCCTACAAGTGGAATCAACTCAGAATTTGATATCCATTCTGGAACCGTTATGGTAACAATAATAAAAGCGCTTAGAGCTAGTACAGTGGAGCTAAGGATAGACCAAATGAAGGCTCCAACTAATTTGGCTGTGATGATATGGTGTTCAGAAACTGGCAAGGTCAAGGTCAGATAGCCTTGTCGGTCATAGACACTACCTTTGAATCGTTTAATAATCAAGAAAATGGTTGAAATCCCAAGTGTAATCATCAATCCACCAAAGACGAGAGCCAGAAAGAAAAGTAAGACAGGTTGGCTATCTTTGAAAGATACATAATTATAATAGTGTCCTTGCATTCCTATGGGAACGGAAAGAACTAGCACGGCAGCGTAAAGGGCTAAATACCACTTGTTAACATTTTTAAATTCGTAGCGAACTAAATTCCAAAACATAATAATCTCCTTTGCTTAGGCCTTAAATTCCTGACGGAAGAGTTGGTCAATGGATTCACCAGACTCATAGCGAATATCATCTACATTTCCTTGACGGACGACTTTTCCATCTTTGAGGAAGACAATTTCATCTAAGATTGGCTCGATATCAGAAATTAAGTGGGTAGAAATCAAAACGGTAGAAGTTGGGGAGTAGTTGTTGATAATGGTATTGAGGATATACTCACGGGCTGCTGGATCCACCCCACCAATGGGTTCATCCAAAACATAGAGACGAGCATCACGGCTCATAACCAAAATCAGTTGGACCTTTTCCTTGTTTCCTTTTGATAGTTTCTTGAGACGACTATTTTCATCAATACCGAGGTCAGCAAGAAGATGATGGGCACGTTCAAGATTGAAATCTTTATAGAAGGTCTTGAAGTAGGTTAGGGCTTCTTTGACCTTCATTTGCTCATTGAGATAGGTCGTATCTGGCAAATAAGCTACGATAGCCTTGGTTGCTGGGCTTGGGTCCATATCGTTGATAAGGACACGTCCTTGATCTGGTTGTAAGAGGCCATTGATGAGTTTAATCAAGGTTGTTTTTCCTGAGCCGTTTGGGCCGAGGAGACCGACAATTTTTCCAGCTGGGATGTCAAGAGAAACATTTTCAAGGGCTGGGGTTGCTCCATAAGATTTGGATACATTTTCAAATGCTAGTAATGACATAGGCTTAAACTCCTTTAATATAATCGCCGACTACGCCTGGTAGTTCTTCTTTTTCATAGCCAAAATGGGTCATGGAGGAAACGAAGTGTTCCAATTCTTCTTCCGATAATTGTTTGCGCGATTGGGCGATTAGCTCCTTATCCTCAGTCACAAATCGTCCAGTTGTTCGCTTACTGTAGACAAATCCTTCTCGTTCAAGGTCTGATAAGGCTCTTTGGATGGTGTTTGGATTGACACCAGCCTCGCTAGCCAGCTCTCGCACGGTTGGAAGTTGTTGATTGGGTTCCAGTGTATGGGAAACAATCTGAAGCTTGATTTTCTCCATAATCTGTAAATAGATGGGTTTTTTGTTGTCAAATGTCCAGGACATCTTGGTCTCCTTTCTTTTATCCTTTTGTCTTAATTAAATAATACAACGAAACAAAAAACTTGTCAAGCAAAAAGAAGAATTGTTTTGGGAATCGCTTAAAAAATGGTATAATGAAAAGAAAACGATAAGGAGGGAAAGGATGCGTTGTCCAAAATGTGGGGCTACCAAGTCAAGTGTTATCGATAGTCGCCAAGCAGAAGAAGGGAACACCATTCGTAGAAGACGTGAGTGCGACGAATGCCAGCACCGTTTTACAACCTACGAACGGGTAGAAGAAAGAACCTTAGTGGTTGTTAAAAAAGATGGCACACGGGAACAGTTCTCCAGAGATAAAATCTTTAATGGGATTATCCGCTCAGCCCAGAAACGTCCTGTGTCAAGTGATGAAATCAACATGGTAGTCAATCGTATCGAACAGAAACTCCGTGGTCGAAATGAAAATGAAATTCAAAGTGAGGACATTGGTTCACTCGTCATGGAGGAGTTGGCTGAGTTAGATGAGATTACCTATGTGCGTTTTGCCAGTGTCTATCGTAGTTTTAAGGATGTGAGTGAGTTAGAGAGCCTGCTCCAACAAATCACCCAGTCCTCTAAAAAGAAAAAGGAAAGATAAATGAAGCCAATTGACCGTTTTTCTTATCTAAAGAATAATCGGGTGTCGCAAGATACCTCATCTCTGGTACAGTGCTACCTCCCGATTATCGGTCAGGAGGCACTGAGCCTTTATCTTTATACCATCAGTTTTTGGGATAATGGCAGAAAGGAATACCTTTTTTCAAGCATTCTCAATCATCTCAATTTTGGGATGGATAGACTGATAAAAGCCCTGAAAATCCTATCTGCTTTTAATCTCTTGACCCTCTATCAAAAGGGTGATACCTATCAGATAGTTATCCATGCTCCTCTTTCAAGTCAAGACTTCTTGGAACATCCTGTTTATCGCAGACTTTTGGAGAAAAAGATTGGCGATGCAGCTGTGGAGGATTTAAAAGTTGAAAGTGCTGAGGGAGAAGAAATACCTGTCTCACTCAATCAAGTCTTTCCAGACTTGCCAGAACTAGGAAGTCAAGAAGACCTTGGTCTCAAGAAGAAAGTGGCCAACGATTTTGACTTAGACCATTTTCGTCAGCTTATGGCTCGAGATGGGCTTCGCTTTGCGGATGAGCAGTCCGATGTCTTAAACCTTTTTGCCATTGCTGAGGAGAAGAAATGGACTTGGTTTGAAACTTATCAATTGGCCAAGTCAACAGCTATTTCCCAGGTTATTTCAACCAAACGCATGCGGGAAAAAATCGTTCAAAAACCTGTTTCCTCTGACTTTAGTCCTAAGGAAGCAACCATTATCAAGGAAGCAAAAAGCAAAACTGCCCTGCAGTTCTTGGCAGAAATCAAGCAAACACGCAAGGGGACCATTACCCAAACAGAAAGAGAACTCTTGCAACAAATGGCTGGCTTGGGCTTGCTGGACGAAGTTATCAATATTATTCTTTTATTGACCTTTAATAAGGTAGATTCAGCAAATATCAATGAGAAATATGCTATGAAGGTAGCCAATGACTATGCCTATCAAAAAATTCATTCGGCAGAAGAGGCAGTCTTGCGCATCCGTGAACGTGGGCAAAAGAGTCAAGCTCAAAAAGGCAGTAAACCGAGTCCTACCAAGTCCAATGTACCCAAGTGGAGCAATCCAGATTATAAAAATGAAACCAGCGAGGAAACTCGTCTGGAACTAGAACGTAAGAAACAAGAACTATTAGCTCGATTAGAAAAAGGAGGAGATTAGATGGAAAGTGTCGGAGACGTACTCAAACGTCAACCTAGCCGTTTTCATTATCAAGATTTGGTCCAGAAAATCATGAAGGACCCTGATGTTGCGGCCTTTATCCAGCAAGAATCCTTGACTCCAGAGGAATTAAATCGCAGTATCTCCAAGTTTAATCAATATATCACCGAGCGTGACAAATTTCTCCGTGGGGATACGGATTATATTGCCAAAGGCTACAAGCCAATTTTGGTTATGAATCATGGTTATGCAGACGTTTTTTATGAAGAAACTCCTGAACTAATAGCGGCTGAAAAAGAAGCGGCTATTAAGAATCGTCTCAAGTTAATCAATCTGCCAGCCAGTCTCAGGAAAGCTAGTTTGGCTCAAGTTGACTTGGATGATTTGGGGCGCTTGCCAGTTTTTGAAAAGCTATTAGCCTTCGTGGAACAATATCCAACTATTCTAAAAGGTCTTTACCTATATGGAGACTTTGGTGTGGGTAAAAGTTTCATGGTGGCTGCCTTAGCCCATGATTTATCAGAAAAACGTGGTGTTTCATCAACTCTCCTCCACTATCCTAGCTTTGTCATCGATGTCAAAAATGCTATCGGTGATGGTAATGTCAAGACCTTGGTGGATGAGATTAAGCTTTCTGAAGTCCTGATTTTAGATGATATTGGCGCCGAGCAATCAACAGCTTGGGTACGTGATGAAATCCTGCAAGTCATTCTTCAATATCGGATGCAGGAAAATTTACCGACTTTTTTCACCTCCAACTTCAACTTTGAAGAATTGGAGCTGCATTTCGCTAAAGGGAAACATGGAAATGACGAAACTTGGGAAGCCAGACGCGTCATGGAACGCATCCGTTATTTGGCTGAGGAGACTCGTTTAGAAGGAGTAAACCGTCGATGACAGAAACAATCAAATTAATGAAAGCTCACACGTCAGTGCGCAGATTTAAGGAGCAAACCCTTCCTCAGGAAGACTTGACCGAAATCCTGACAGCAGCCCAGATGGCTTCGTCTTGGAAGAATTTCCAATCCTACTCTGTGATTGTGGTGCGAAGTCAAGAAAAGAAAGATGCTCTGTATGAATTGGTGCCTCAGGAAGCCATTCGCCAGTCTGCTGTTTTCCTTCTCTTTGTCGGAGACTTGAACCGAGCAGGAAAGGGAGCCCAGCTTCATACCGATTCATTCCAACCCCAAGGTGTAGAAGGTCTCTTGATTAGTTCAGTCGATGCGGCTCTTGCTGGTCAAAATGCCTTGCTGGCAGCTGAAAGTTTGGGCTATGGTGGTGTCATTATTGGCTTGGTTCGATACAAGTCAGCAGAAGTAGCAGGGCTCTTTAACCTGCCTGACTACACCTATCCTGTCTTTGGGATGGCACTAGGTGCGCCAAATCAACATCATGATGTAAAACCAAGACTGCCACTAGAGAATGTTGTCTTTGAGGAAGAATACCAAGAACAGTCAACCGAGGTAATCCAAGCTTACGACCGTGTACAGGCTGACTATGCTGGGGCGCGTGCGACCACAAGCTGGAGTCAGCGTCTAGCAGAACAGTTTGGTCAAGTTGAACCAAGCTCAACTAGAAAAAATCTTGAACAGAAGAAGTTATTGTAGAAAGTGAGAAATTATGGCCCTACCAACTATTGCCATTGTAGGACGTCCCAATGTTGGGAAATCAACCCTATTTAATCGGATCGCTGGTGAGCGAATCTCCATTGTAGAAGATGTCGAAGGAGTGACACGTGACCGTATCTATGCAACGGGTGAGTGGCTCAATCGTTCCTTTAGCATGATTGATACAGGAGGAATCGATGATGTCGATGCTCCTTTTATGGAACAAATCAAGCACCAGGCAGAAATTGCCATGGAAGAAGCCGATGTTATCGTCTTTGTCGTGTCTGGTAAGGAAGGAATTACCGATGCAGACGAATACGTAGCCCGTAAACTTTATAAGACCCACAAACCAGTTATCCTCGCGGTTAACAAGGTGGACAACCCTGAGATGCGAAACGATATCTATGATTTCTATGCTCTCGGTTTGGGTGAACCACTGCCTATCTCATCTGTCCATGGGATCGGTACAGGGGATGTGCTAGACGCTATCGTAGAAAATCTTCCAAATGAATATGAAGAAGAAAATCCAGATGTCATTAAGTTTAGTTTGATTGGTCGTCCAAACGTTGGAAAATCAAGCTTGATCAATGCTATCTTGGGCGAAGACCGTGTCATTGCTAGTCCCGTTGCTGGAACAACTCGTGACGCCATTGATACCCACTTTACAGATACAGATGGTCAAGAGTTTACCATGATTGATACGGCTGGTATGCGTAAGTCTGGTAAGGTTTATGAAAATACAGAGAAATACTCTGTCATGCGTGCCATGCGTGCTATTGACCGTTCAGATGTGGTCTTGATGGTTATCAATGCAGAAGAAGGAATCCGTGAGTACGACAAGCGTATTGCAGGATTTGCTCATGAAGCTGGTAAAGGAATGATTATCGTGGTAAACAAGTGGGATACGCTTGAAAAAGACAACCACACTATGAAAAACTGGGAAGAAGATATCCGTGAGCAGTTCCAATACCTGCCTTACGCACCGATTATCTTTGTATCAGCCTTGACCAAGCAACGTCTCCACAAACTTCCTGAGATGATCAAGCAAATCAGCGAAAGTCAAAATACACGTATTCCATCAGCTGTCTTGAATGATGTCATCATGGATGCCATTGCCATCAACCCAACACCGACAGACAAAGGAAAACGCCTCAAGATTTTCTATGCAACCCAAGTGGCAACCAAACCACCAACCTTTGTTATCTTTGTCAACGAAGAAGAACTCATGCACTTTTCTTACCTGCGTTTCTTGGAAAATCAAATCCGCAAGGCCTTTGTTTTTGAGGGAACACCGATCCATCTCATCGCAAGAAAACGCAAATAAAAAAGTAGAATCTGGAATGACATTTCCAGATTTTTTTGATAGAATGAAGTTGAAGAAAACGCCATCAAAAAGAGGTGTCGATAATGGAACATTTGTTTAAATTCTTACTTTTAGCACCTTACTTTTATTTTGATAACTGGATTGAAAAGGCCAACAGAAATAGCAGATTTTTCCCATTTTTTTACTATTTTTACTGGGTTTACATCCCCCTCTATTCTCTTTTTAGCCTTGCTTGGACAGTTGTTTCAGTTCTGTTTTTCAATATCGTCTTGAGAAATGTGACAGATATCAAGTTTTGGGGCATTTGGTTTCTTTTTATTTTGCTAGCTATTGGTCTGAATAGGTCAACTTATTTCTGTCTCAAAAAAATGTTTCGCTTGAGACGGGAACTAGGGAAGTCTAAAGGTGGAAGGCATTGATTTATACTCTTCGAAAATCTCTTCAAACCACGTCAACGTCGCCTTTGATTATATATGTAACTGACTTCGTCAGTTCTATCTACAACCTCAAAACAGTGTTTTGAGCTGACTTCGTCAGTCTTATCTACAACCTCAAAGTAGTGCTTTGAGCAACCTGCGGCTAGTTTCCTAGTTTGCTCTTTGATTTTCATTGAGTATTATATTACTTTCTATTTGTAGGAGGTGGCTTATGGTACGTCTAAAATCATTTATTACACGCTATTTCAAGGTCTATATTGGTTTGGTTCTGCTGATCTGGCTTGCTTTCTTCTTTATTCCTTGGGGGAGTCCGGTTCTGGGGATAACGATTGACATCTTCATTATGCAGAAAGTCTTGCTAGTTTTTGGAATTCTGTCCATTTTGATGGCCTTGCTATCCAAGAAAGTCAGTCTCTTTGTTTTTGGACTTATCTGTTGTCTTTCTCTTTGGATTAATCTATTTATCCTATTTGCTCTTTTGCCGATTTTTGGAAATTAAACACTTAAAAAATAGAGAGAGGTTAGCTTGGAAACTAGCCTCTTTTT
>NZ_JANCPG010000024.1:0-12166 GCF_024295905.1 Streptococcus sp. CF7_Ac1-12
GTGAAAGTGAAATTACCTGATGGTCGTATTATTACAGTGGAAGTTCCTGTAACAGTAACACCTAAATCACAAAATGGTGGAGGAGTCATTGCTCAAAATGGCGGTTCAACTGTGCAGATTGTAACGGAATATCTTGATGAAAATGGTAATCGAATTACTTCAGATAAAGAAGGAAAACACAATCCAATAGAGTTGGAAGGATATGAATTTAGTCATTCAACAACGGATGCTAAAGGAAATACACTACATCACTATAAGAAAGTGACAAACCCAATCAATCAAGAGCAACCAAGCTTCCCAGAGACTCCTACAACTCCAGAAAAACCAGTAGCTACTCCAGTTCAGACAAGTTCTACAGATTCTAAACCAGTAGCTGTTGAAACAGCCATAGCCAATGATAAGAAGGAATTACCAAATACTGGTACAGAGGATAAGGCTGGTCTAGCTAGTCTTGGACTTCTTGGAATGTTGAGTGCATTCGGACTTGTAGCTCGTAAGAAAAAAGAAGACTAAGAAAGAAAAACTTCCTTTCTAAAGTTCAATAGAAAAATAGACTGAGGTGAAAACTTCAGTCTATTTCTTTTGGCTATGAAAAAATCCCCTGGCAAGTACCAGAGGATAAGGGATTATTTCATTGTTGGGAAGAGCAATACATCACGGATAGTGGTTGTATCAGTGAGGAGCATGCAGAGACGGTCGATACCGATTCCCAAACCACCTGTTGGTGGCATACCGTATTCAAGAGCCTCAATGTAGTCATAGTCGATACCGGTTGCTTCATCGTCACCAAGTTCTTTGGCTTTAGCTTGGGCTTCAAAACGGCTAAGCTGGTCGATTGGGTCGTTCAACTCAGTAAAGGCATTACCGTACTCCTTAGTCATGATGAAGAGCTCGAAACGGTCAGTAAAGCGTTCGTCTTCAGGATTTTTCTTAGCGAGAGGAGATACAGCTACTGGATGTCCATAGACAAAGGTTGGTTGGATCAAGGTTTCTTCAACATACTCTTCAAAGAAAGCATTGATGATGTGGCCAACTTCAGTGTAGTGTTTCTCAACTGGAACTTTCTTTTCAGCAGCGATAGCTTTGGCTTCTTCCAAAGTCATATCTTGCCAGAAATCTACACCAGTAATTTCTTTGATGGCATCCACCATGTGAACTCGTTTAAATGGTTCGTTAATCTTGATTTCAGTTCCTTGATAGTTAACTGGACCATCACCTTTGACTGATTTAGCAGCGTGTTGGATAATACCTTCAGTCAAGTCCATAATGTCTTGGAAATCTGCATAAGCTTGGTACACTTCGATAGAAGTAAACTCAGGGTTGTGAGTAGCATCCATTCCTTCGTTACGGAAGATACGTCCGATTTCGTAAACACGTTCCATACCACCAACGATTAGGCGTTTCAAGTGAAGCTCAGTCGCGATACGAAGTACCATGTCAATGTTTTGGGCATTGTGGTGGGTGATAAATGGACGGGCAGCAGCACCACCAGCTTCGTTGTGAAGAACAGGTGTTTCCACTTCAAGGAAGCCTTTTTGGTCAAGGTAACGACGAATTTCAGAGATGATTTTTGAACGAGTGACAAAACGCTCGAAGCTTTCACGGTTCGAAATCAAGTCAAGGTAACGTTTACGGTAAATTGTTTCAACGTCTGTCAAACCATGGAATTTTTCTGGAAGTGGACGAAGTGCTTTAGACAAGTGAGTGATGTGAGTAGCTTTGATAGAGAGTTCTCCCATATCTGTACGCATCACTTGGCCTTCGACACCAAGGAAGTCACCAAGGTCTGCTTTTTTGAAGATTTCGTAGTTTTCTTCACCGACAGCATCCTTACGAACGTAGATCTGGATTTGACCTTCGCGGTCTTGAAGGTGGGCAAAACCAACTTTACCTTTACCACGTTTGGTTACCAAGCGTCCTGCGATAGTAGCTGTTTCATTTTTATCATGTAATTGTTCTTTATCAAGGTCAGCAAATTTATCTTTTAATTCTTGTGAATTTGCAGTGCGTTCAAAGCGTTTTCCGAAAGGATCGATTCCTTGTTCACGAAGCGCAGCCATTTTTTCACGGCGAACGATCTGCTGGTCATTTAGTTCTTCCATATGTTCTGTTGACATGGGATCCTCCTAGTTTTACTCAAAATTGAATACGATGAGTCATTTTTTGCGATACTCCCATTTTATCATAAATAGCCAAGAAATTCACGGATAATCTTTAAAAACTAAAAAGAACTTGACGCTAAAATCAAGTTCTTTGTTGATATGAGGTATCATTCCACGTATCGAGAGTGAATGTTTCAAAATCATGGGTTTCAAGAATGGTTAGGCTGGCATTTGCTAGACCGCCATCTTTACGAAGAAGAGGCTCTTTATAACCTAAAAGAGTACGAAGACTAGCAGTAAGATTGGCGCCGTGTCCGACAATTAGAATACATTCAGCTGGACTATCTTTGAGTGATTTGATAAATTGGATGGTCCGTTGCGTGGTGCTATAGAGGGATTCAGCTCCGAACATTTGAGTGTCAAACTTGGCAAGATTTGAACGGAAAGCCTGGATTTGTTGCGGGTAAATAGCTTCCAAGGTTGCAATCTTCAAACCTTCCAACTTCCCCAGCTGCCATTCACGAAGATTGGGAACGCTTTTTAAAGGACAGGGAGTTTGAAGTTGGCTTTGGATAATCTCAGCAGATTTGACAGCTCGAGGTAAATCACTTGAATAAATCTGATCAAAAGGGATATCCTTGAGATACTGGCCAAGTCGTTTTAGGGTGTCAATGGATTCAGGAAGAAGGGGAGAATCGCCACTAGCACCTTGAAAGCGTCCTTCCTGATTCCAGACCGTACGGCCGTGGCGGACAAAGTAGAGTTTCATTACTTGCTGTCCTCCAAGATATCTGCAAAGTCAGCCTTTACAAAGCTAGCCAAGTCTTGTGGTGCGATGATAATACTGTGACCAAGTTCTCCAGCGGATACAATCATTTGATCCAAGTCTAGAGCAATCTTATCGATAAAAATGGGATAATTATGTTTCTGATGAATACCGACAGGATTATTGGCTCCGTGAATGTATCCTGTTGTTTTTTCCAAGTCCTTTTGTGGAACCATGCTCACTTTTTTATTGCCAGAAAATTTGGCTAGTTTCTTTTCAGACAAGTGTTGAGTGATAGGCACAATTCCGATAATCGGTCCTGTCTTGTCTCCTAAAAGAGCCAAGGTTTTGAAAATCTGATTTCGTTCATAACCTTGCGGAAGTTCTCCTTCAAGCGCATTGATTTGAATCCCCTGATGTGGGATACCTGCTTTGGACAGGATTTGTTCCACCAATGTTTTTTTGATTTTAATTTTTTTTGCCATTATTTATACTTATCCTCCAATTGGCTCATCCAAATACCCAGCCAGATTCCTAAGGCAAAGAAGAAGGCGATGATGACATACCCAACAAGTGAAATACCGGTATATTGGATACTTTCAGCGTTCCCTGCATTTGGAATCAAGATCAAAAGGGTACTTGATAGGACGATTCCGATGATGAAATGATAGACACGTGAGTGGTAGTTATTTAAGGCATAATCCATCAATTTTGAAAAAATGATGAGAGTGGCACCTGCTCCGATTCCAATCGGGAAGAAGGTTCCCAAGAGGTCAAAGGTTTTGAAACCTGTCAACATAGGAGCATAGAGTCCCAAAATTAAAAGTAGATTTGATGGACTGAGACCAGGAACCAATACACCAAGAGCCAGTAGTGCACCTGCTAGGACGAAATTAAGAAAGCTGGCACTTAAGGTTCCAACGACGAAATTTAAGGCATAGAGACCTAGTCCAGAAATGATAAAGGTTGCCCAGAACCAAGCTAGATCAATCTTGTCTCTGTCAGATTCTCGAGTCGATTCTTTGAGGAGGCTAGGAACAGTACCAATAATGGCACCTGCAAAGCTCCATAAGACAAAGACCTGATAATTTTCAAGCAGGTATTCAATCGGGTAAGAAAATAAGCCTATTCCCAAAAGCATACCGATGGCAACGGGAATAAAGTACAAAACATTTTCTTTAAAGTCTTTAAAGGGATGGGCCAGAAAGCCAATCATCCGTTCATAAATTCCTAAGATCGCTGCTAAAACTCCTCCAGAAATTCCCGGTAGGATAAATCCAAGAGCAATTACAATCCCTTTAATAAGGCGTGCTAACCATGAGAGCATATTTTTCCTCCAACTATTTCTATTTCAAAAACTCCTTACTATATTGTATCATAATCAAACACAAAAAGAAAAAGCAAATGGTAAACAAATGCTTTTAAGGTTTTAAAAATAGTTTTCTAAAGGTTTCTTCTTTGTTTTTTAAGGAAGAGATGACGTTGATATCCAAATCGTGGTCAAAACCAGCAATTTTTCCTTTAGAAGTGTACTGGTGGATGTCGTAATCTAAATCAGTTTTTGGAGTTGCCTCGTAAAATCCTGAGTCAGAACCATAGGAAGGAATCCAAACAGACGTAAACTTGTCTGTATCAATACTGTGTTCTTCCATGAAGTAGATTCCGACGTAGATTCCGATGTTTTTAGCACCCAGTGATTCTAGCTTTGCTCGGAAAGCTTCAACACCCTCGTTCATATTGGACATGGTTTTTTCTTCCACGTCTAGCCAATAGTAACTTGGACTGTATGGCGAAGAGGCGTTATAGAATACCTCGGCAGCCTTTTCCATCTCTTGGACATTTTTTCCAGCAACATAAGCATAGACACCAACTGGGACATTTCGTTTTTGAAATTCGGTGATATGGGTTTTAAAGGCCTTATCTACCCCATTAACAAAGGAGGCATCGTTCTCTTTGGACGTTTGAGCGCCACTATGGACGCGAACAATAGCTCCAGAAATGTTTTGGGACAGAGTATCGTAATTGATTTCCTCAGGACGCTGCCAACCAGAAACATCAATTACCGGTTTATCTATATTGTGTAGCGCTTGTGTTTCTACTTGCGCGATATTTGACTTTGTTTTTACAGGATGGTCTTCAAAACGAGGGCGATTCAGGATTAAAATGAAAATCATAATCCCAAAAAAAACAAATAAAATAAGCGGATTAATTTTCTTTCTCATATCTTACAATTTTACCTTAAAAATGAAAAAAAATCAAAAAAATACTCAAAAAATGGGTTAAGGAAAGGACTTTAGAGCATTTTTTCATTCAAGAGCGCGGAATGATTTGAAATATGGTATAATAAAAGGGAATTTCTAGAGAAAAGAGAAGATTATGTCAAATTATGCCATTATTTTAGCAGCGGGTAAAGGGACTCGCATGAAATCTGATTTGCCAAAAGTGTTGCACAAGGTTGCGGGTATTTCTATGCTGGAACATGTTTTCCGCAGCGTGGGAGCTATCCAACCTGAAAAGACAGTAACAGTTGTGGGACACAAGGCGGAATTGGTTGAAGAGGTCTTGGCTGGACAGACAGAATTTGTGACTCAATCTGAACAGTTGGGAACTGGTCATGCGGTTATGATGACAGAGCCAATCTTAGAAGGTTTGTCAGGTCACACCTTGGTCATCGCAGGAGATACTCCGTTAATTACTGGAGAAAGCTTGAAAAACTTGATTGATTTCCACATCAATCATAAAAATGTGGCCACTATCTTGACTGCTGAAACAGATAATCCTTTTGGCTATGGACGAATTGTACGTAATGACAATGCTGAGGTTCTTCGCATTGTGGAGCAGAAGGATGCTACAGATTTTGAAAAACAAATCAAGGAAATCAACACTGGAACTTACGTTTTTGACAACGAGCGTTTGTTTGAAGCTTTGAAAAACATCAACACCAACAATGCTCAAGGCGAATACTATATTACAGATGTCATTGGTATTTTCCGTGAAGCTGGTGAAAAAGTTGGTGCTTATACTTTGAAAGATTTTGATGAGAGTCTTGGGGTAAATGACCGTGTAGCTCTTGCGACTGCTGAGTCGGTTATGCGTCGTCGCATCAATCATCAACACATGGTCAATGGCGTTAGCTTTGTTAATCCAGAAGCAACTTATATCGATATTGATGTTGAGATTGCTCCTGAAGTTCAAATCGAAGCCAATGTTACCTTGAAAGGCCAAACGAAAATTGGTGCTGAGACTCTTTTGACAAATGGAACGTATGTAGTGGATAGCACTATCGGAGCAGGAGCTGTCATTACTAACTCTATGATTGAGGAAAGCAGTGTTGCAGATGGTGTGACTGTCGGACCTTATGCCCACATTCGTCCAGGTTCAAGTCTAGCTGCCCAAGTTCATATTGGTAACTTTGTTGAGGTGAAAGGTTCTTCTATCGGTGAGAATACCAAGGCTGGTCATTTGACTTATATCGGAAACTGTGAAGTGGGTAGCCACGTTAATTTTGGTGCTGGAACTATTACAGTCAACTATGACGGCAAAAACAAATACAAGACAGTCATTGGTAACAATGTCTTTGTTGGTTCAAATTCAACCATTATTGCGCCAGTAGAGTTAGGTGACAATTCCCTCGTTGGTGCTGGTTCAACTATTACCAAAGACGTTCCAGCAGATGCGATTGCTATTGGTCGCGGTCGTCAGGTCAATAAAGACGAATATGCGACTCGCCTCCCTCATCATCCTAATAATCAGTAGGAGTCTGTCATGGAATTTGAAGAAAAAACGCTTAGCCGAAAAGAAATCTATCAAGGACCAATATTTAAACTGGTTCAAGATCAGGTTGAATTACCAGAAGGCAAGGGAACTGCCCAACGGGATTTGATTTTCCACAATGGAGCTGTCTGTGTTTTAGCAGTAACGGATGAGCAAAAACTCATCCTGGTCAAGCAGTACCGCAAAGCCATTGAGGCAGTCTCTTACGAAATTCCAGCTGGAAAATTGGAAGTAGGAGAGAACACAGACCCTGTAGCAGCAGCCCTTCGTGAATTAGAGGAAGAAACAGCCTATACAGGGAAGTTAGAACTCTTGTACGATTTTTATTCAGCCATTGGTTTCTGTAATGAAAAACTAAAACTATACCTAGCAAGTGATTTGACAAAAGTGGAAAATCCGCGTCCGCAGGATGAAGATGAAACCTTGGAAGTCCTTGAAGTGAGCCTAGAAGAAGCCAAGGAATTGATCCAATCAGGTCACATCTGTGATGCCAAGACAATTATGGCTGTTCAATACTGGGAATTGCACAAAAAATAGAGGAGGTCAGTATGGGTAAACCTTTATTAACGGATGAAATAATCGAAAGAGCTAATAGAGGCGAAAAAATTTCAGGTCCTCCTTTGCTAGATGATGAGGAGACTAAGATTTTACCAACCTCTTCTTCCCGTTTTGGTTATGCCAATCCTAAGGATCATGGTTTTAGCCAGGAAACCTTGAAGATTCAGGTCGAACCGTCTATTCATAAAAGCCGTCGCATTGAAAATACCAAGAGAAATATCTTCAATTCTAAGTTAAATAAGATTTTATTTGCAGTCATCTTTCTCTTGATTTTGCTTGTCTTAGCAATGAAACTTTTGTAATAGAAAAGGAATTGAAATGAAAATAGGAATTATTGCGGCTATGCCAGAAGAACTGGCGTATCTGGTCCAGCATTTAGACAATGCCCAGGAGCAAGTTGTTTTAGGGAATACCTATCACACAGGAACCATTGCCTCTCATGAAGTCGTTCTTGTAGAAAGTGGAATTGGTAAGGTCATGTCTGCTATGAGTGTGGCGATTTTGGCTGATCATTTCCAAGTGGATGCTTTGATTAACACGGGATCAGCTGGGGCAGTAGCAGAAGGTATTGCTGTTGGAGATGTTGTGATTTCTGACAAATTAGCCTATCATGATGTGGATGTCACAGCTTTTGGCTATGCTTATGGACAAATGGCGCAACAACCGCTTTATTTTGAATCAGATAAAACCTTTGTCGCCAAAATTCAAGAGAGTTTATCTCAATTGGATCAAAACTGGCATCTTGGTTTGATTGCTACAGGAGATAGTTTTGTTGCAGGAAATGATAAGATAGAAGTGATTAAGTCCCATTTCCCAGAAGTTTTAGCTGTTGAGATGGAGGGTGCAGCTATTGCTCAAGCAGCGCATGCTCTTGATCTTCCAGTCTTAGTCATTCGCGCTATGAGTGACAATGCCAACCATGAAGCAAACATCTCTTTTGATGAGTTTATTATCGAAGCTGGACGTCGCTCTGCCCAAGTCTTATTAGCCTTTTTGAAGGCTTTAGATTAAGCGGAAATTTGACAGTTTTTCTAGCTTATGATAAGATTTAAGTAAAGAAAAGCTAGAAAACGTTTCAGAGGATATTATGAGTATTGAAATGACCGTCAGTGAGATTGCAGAGGTTTTAGGATTATCTCGTCAAGCAATCAATAACCGTGTCAAAGAATTACCAGAAGAAGACACAGATAAAAATGACAAAGGGGTAACGGTAGTTACCAGAAGTGGCTTGATTAAGCTAGAAGAAATCTATAAAAAAACGATTTTTGAAGATGAGCCTGTCAGTGAAGATGTCAAGCAACGTGAACTGATGGAGATTCTGGTTGATGAGAAGAATGCAGAAATTCTCCGTCTTTATGAACAATTAAAAGCCAAGGATCGTCAGTTATCAGAAAAAGACGAGCAGATGCGTATCAAAGACCGTCAGATTGCTGAGAAAGACAAACAACTCGATCAGCAGCAACAATTGACCCTTCAAGCTATGAAGGATCAAGAAAATCTTAAGCTAGAGCTGGACCAAGCAAAAGAAGAAGTCCAATCCACTAAGAAAGGCTTTTTTGCTCGTTTATTTGGAGGATAATCAAGGAGCTGTTTAGGTTACATGCTAACCTGATGGCTTCTTTTGTTTGTGAATGCTATAGTTGCTTAGAACAAAGATAGTAGAGGAGAAGGATAGAATGGAACGATTAGAAGATTACATTGCTTTTGACTTAGAATTTAATCAGCACGAAGGACAAACACACCTAATTCAAGTATCGGCAGTGCGTTTTAAAGATGGTCAGGAAATCGACGCCTATGATTCCTATGTTCATACCAGCGTTCCCTTAAAAAGTTTTATCAATGGTTTGACAGGGATTACGGCTGAGACCTTAAAAGATGCTCCACCAGTGGAGAAAGTCATAAAAGAATTCCAAGAGTTTGTGGGTTCTTTGCCAATGGTAGGTTACAATGCTGCTAAAAGTGATTTGCCTATTCTAGCAGAGCATGGTTTAGACTACAGCCAGCAGTACAAGGTGGATTTGTATGATGAAGCTTTTGAACGTCGGAGTTCGGATTTACACGGTATTGCTAATCTCAAGTTGCAAACTGTTGCCTCATTTCTTGGATTTCAAGGTCAGTCTCATAATAGTTTAGAGGATGCTCGTATGACGGCGCGTGTTTACGAGTCCTTTCTAGAGTCGGATCAAGCTAGAGAATTGTTAGGGACAGAAAGTAGCCTTTCAAACAATCCTTTTGGAGGCCTGGACTTGTCTCAATTATTTGACTAGGAGTACCTATGAAACCTGAAAAACCTAAAAATCTAGGTTTTAAGCAGATATACTTTAATCTAGATAAAATACTCTTTCTTTTCTTTTTGACTTTCATGATGATTGAGTTTGTCTGGTTACCACTTAATTCTTGGATTGCTGGACTGTTGCTCCGTCAGACAGGCTATCTCTTTCTTTCCTACAACAATATTTTTGCCATTATAACGGGTTCACCCTTTATTAGTCTTGCTTTATTTGTTCTGGTAATTGTTAATTTATTGGTCGCCTATTACCAGATAGGACTTCTCTTTATTGGTGCTCGGCATTTATTATGCCATGAAAAAAGGACCTTGCTGGAGTACAGTCGTAAGGTCTTTCGCCAAAGTTTCTTGTTTATGAAGCAAGTGACGCTTTCCAAAATAGCCTTTATCTTCTTTTATGTCATGATGCTCTTTCCATTGATTCGAAAGATTTTAAAGATTTATTATCTTAATAAAATTGTGATTCCGGAATTTATTGTAGCCTATGTAGAAGATAAATATTGGTTAGTCGGTTTGGTAGTCACTGTTCTGGCCTTACTACTGTTTTACATTTCAGTGCGTTTCATGTTTTCCCTACCTCAGCTTTTATTTGAGAAGAAAACAGTCAAAGAAGCAGTCAGATACAGTCTAGAAAAGACAAGAAAGTACTCCTGGTTTTATACTTGGAACTTGCTTTGGATTGTCGTCAAAACCTACCTATTTTTCATTCTTTTATTGATTCCAATCTTGGCAAGTCAGGCACTGATGGATGGTCTGACTCATAAGGAATCTCTTGTACTGGGAATTATCAATTTTGTCTTGATTAAGAATTTCCACTATATGGCCTTGACCTATTTTCTCATTAAGTTTGTTTCTTTTTTGACAGGGGAAGAATTAGAAATCACACCAAGGAGAAAGAAAGACCACTGGATGAGATGGGGAGTGATGGGCTGTGCTTGTATCTTTTTCGCTCTTGAGGGTTATGTTTATTTAGAAGCTCCAGTTTCACATAAACCTTTAATCATTTCTCACAGGGGAGTATCTAATAAGAATGGTGTCCAAAATACTGTCCAATCTCTAGAAAGGACAGCCCAACTAGGTCCAGACTTTGTTGAGACGGATGTTCAGGAAACAAAAGATGGCCAGTTTGTCATGATGCATGATGCCAATATCAAGAAATTGACAGGAGTTAATGCCAATCCTCAGGATCTCACTTTGGAAGAATTAACCAAACTCAATATTTCAGAAAATGGTTATCATAGCAAGGTGTCCAGTTTTGATGACTATCTCAATAAAGCCAATGAATTGCATCAAAAACTCCTCATTGAAATTAAAACCAGTCGAAAAGATAGCCCAGATATGATGAAACGCTTTATGGAAAAATATGGAACTGTTCTTAAGCAGAATGGTCACCAAATGCAATCCTTGGACTACCATGTGATTGACCAAGTTTTAGCCTACGATACTCAAATTCCAGTCTTTTTCATCCTACCTTACAATAGTATCTTTCCAAGAACAAAAGCCACAGGTTACACCATGGAGTATTCAACCTTGGATGAAAATTTTGTCAATAAGCTTTGGAATACGGATCAGAAATTGTACGTGTGGACCATTAATAGTTCAGAGTCCTTTGATAAATCTGTTCAGCTAGGAGCAGATGGCATGATAACAGATGACTTGGAAATGATTCAAGATCAGGTTACCATTGCCCAAGAAGACCCAGAGTACACTGAATTGCTTTTCAAACAGGCCATGGAATTCTTTAATTTTTAGTAAGCAAAAAGAGGAACAATTGTTCCTCCCATGATAGGCAAGTATTCTCTTGAATGCTTGTTTTTCTTATGCTTAGAATGGCAATTTTCCAGCGAAAGCCCCCAATTTTTTCTTGGTCGTTTCATCAATTTGCTCAAGAGCAGAGTTGATGGCTTGAACAGTCATATCAGAAAGAGTTTCAAGGTCTTCTGGATCAACGACAGCTGGATTGAAGTCAATGCTGACAACTTTCTTGTCACCAGTTAAGGTCGCTTGGACAAGGTCTTGAGCAGATTTGCCAACAAATTGCATAGCAGCAAGTTCAGCTTGGCTTTGTTCCATTTGTTTTTGAAGTTTTTGTGCTTGACGCATCATGTTTTGCATGTTCATCATGGTGAATTGTAGTTTCCTTTTATCTTATTTTCTTTCCTATTTTATCAATTTTGGGGTTAAAAGTCTATTGTTAGTATAAATCCTCCAACATTAAATTACCAAAGAGATTTTCGAAGAGTACGAGTCTGGAACATGAAAACAGCAGTTAATTTCAAGAAAGAAAAAAGAACAGCCGAAACTGTTCTTTTTATCATTATTTGAGACCGTATTTTTTGTTGAAACGATCCACGCGTCCATCTGCTTGAGTGAACTTTTGACGTCCAGTGTAGAATGGGTGTGAGTCTGATGAAATTTCCACACGGATCAATGGGTAAGTTTCGCCTTCGAACTCAACTGTTTCGTTAGAGCGTTTTGTTGAACCGCTAAGGAATTGGTAACCAGTAGTTGTGTCCATGAAGACAACTGGGCGATATTCTGGATGGATATCTTTTTTCATTTTGCAATATTTCCTTTCTGCCATGGTCTCTTTGCGAGCCATAGATTGTTACCATACTAGTCTATCAGATTCTAAAAAGTTTGGCAAGTATTTTATCAGTTTTTAAGAAAGTTTTTTAA
>NZ_JANCPG010000025.1:0-10357 GCF_024295905.1 Streptococcus sp. CF7_Ac1-12
TAATGTAAAAAATATCAAAAATAAATGGTTTAGAAAGATTTTTAAACCGTTTTTTGGTATAATAAGAAGAATAAATTGAAAGAAGGAATTCCAAAAATGGGAAAAATTGAAGTTATTAATCATCCACTGATTCAACACAAATTGTCAATCTTACGTCGTACAGATACTTCTACAAAAGCTTTCCGTGAGCTAGTAGATGAGATTGCAATGTTGATGGGATATGAAGTACTTCGTGATCTTCCACTAGAAGATGTGGAAATCGAAACACCAATCACAAAAACAGTTCAAAAACAATTGGCTGGTAAGAAATTGGCTATCGTTCCAATCTTGCGTGCAGGTATCGGGATGGTTGATGGACTTTTGAGCTTGGTTCCAGCTGCTAAAGTTGGCCACATCGGTATGTACCGTGATGAAGAAACGCTTCAACCAGTTGAGTACTTGGTGAAATTGCCTGAAGATATTGACCAACGTCAAATTTTTGTGGTAGACCCAATGTTGGCAACAGGTGGCTCAGCAATCTTGGCTGTTGATTCTCTTAAAAAACGTGGCGCATCAAATATCAAATTTGTCTGCCTTGTATCTGCTCCAGAAGGTGTTAAAGCCCTTCAAGAAGCTCATCCAGATGTAGAAATCTTTACAGCAGCCTTGGATGAACGCTTGAACGAACACGGTTATATCGTTCCAGGTCTTGGAGATGCTGGGGACCGCTTGTTCGGTACAAAATAAAATAAAAAAGAGATTGACTTGGAAAAGGATTTCCAGTCACGAAAGGAGGTTGAATTTTTGTTTCTGTCTAATGAAAACAGAGCAAAAATTTGACCTTTTTTGACCAAGATATTATAATAGTCTTATCTTCAGTCATTTGACCAATAAAATTAAAACTCAAAAGGAGAAATAAATGATTCCTGTAGTTATTGAACAAACAAGCCGTGGAGAACGTTCCTACGATATTTACTCACGTCTTCTTAAAGACCGCATCATTATGCTGACAGGCCCAGTTGAAGACAATATGGCCAACTCTGTTATTGCCCAGTTGCTTTTCTTGGATGCCCAAGATAGTACAAAGGATATTTACCTTTATGTCAATACACCTGGTGGTTCCGTTTCAGCTGGTTTGGCAATCGTTGATACCATGAACTTTATCAAGGCAGATGTCCAAACCATTGTTATGGGAATGGCAGCATCTATGGGGACGGTCATTGCATCAAGTGGAGCAAAAGGCAAACGTTTCATGCTTCCAAATGCAGAGTATATGATCCACCAACCAATGGGTGGTACAGGTGGAGGTACTCAGCAAACCGATATGGCGATCGCTGCAGAACACTTGCTTAAAACTCGTAATACCTTGGAAAAAATCTTGGCTGAAAATTCAGGTCAGTCAATCGAAAAAGTTCACGCAGATGCAGAACGCGATAACTGGATGAGTGCCCAAGAAACACTTGAATATGGCTTTATTGATGAAATCATGGCCAACAATTCATTGAATTAATGATCAAAGAAGGCAAACTCGACTGGGTTTGCTTTTTTTGGTATAATAGGGAGAGATTTCTTAGAAAGAGGATTTATCATGTTTGAAAAAGTCAATCGATCTGGCTTGATTATCTATCTTTACTATAATCGTGATGCCAAAAAATTGCAGGATTATGGAGATATTACCTATCATTCCAAGAAACATCGTTACTTACAACTCTATGTTCCAACTCAAGAAATGGAGCAATTGGTCGGGCGCTTGGGCAAGGAAAAGTTTATAAAAAAAGTCAGGGTTTGTCATATCCAAGAGCTGGAAACACCCTTTGTGGGCAATCTTCATCGAGAGGAAAACGTTATCATCGAAAAAGTTCAAGAAAAGTGTTGACAATTTTCTGATAATTCGGTATATTCTTAACATGCTATTTATTTAAGAATAAGGAGACAAAAAAAGATGAAGAAAAAATTTGCCCTATCGTTTGTGGCGCTTGCAAGTGTAGCACTTCTTGCAGCCTGTGGAGAAGTGAAGTCTGGAGCGTCAAACGCTGCTGGTAACTCAGTAGAGGAAAAGACAATCAAAATTGGATTTAACTTCGAAGAAACTGGTGCCGTAGCTGCCTACGGAACATCTGAACAAAAAGGTGCCCAACTTGCCGTTGATGAAATCAATGCAGCAGGTGGTATCGACGGAAAACAAATCGAAGTAGTTGATAAAGATAATAAATCTGAAACTGCTGAGGCGGCTTCAGTAACAACTAACCTAGTAACCCAATCTAAGGTATCAGCAATCGTAGGACCTGCGACATCTGGTGCAACTGCAGCTGCTGTAGCTAACGCTACAAAAGCAGGTGTTCCATTGATTTCGCCAAGTGCGACTCAAGATGGATTGACTAAAGGTCAAGATTACCTCTTTATCGGAACATTCCAAGATAGCTTCCAAGGAAAAATTATCTCAAACTATGTTACTGAAAAATTAAACGCTAAGAAAGTTGTTCTTTACACTGACAATGCCAGCGACTATGCTAAAGGTATTGCTAAAGCCTTCCGTGAAGCTTACAAAGGTGAAATCGTTGCAGATGAAACTTTCGTAGCAGGTGACACAGACTTTCAAGCAGCCCTTACAAAAATGAAAGGGAAAGACTTTGATGCTATCATCGTCCCTGGTTACTACACTGAAGCTGGTAAAATTGTAAACCAAGCGCGTGGTATGGGAATTGATAAACCAATCGTTGGTGGTGATGGATTCAACGGTGAAGAGTTTGTACAACAAGCAACTGCTGAAAAAGCATCAAACATCTACTTTATCTCAGGCTTCTCAACTACTGTAGAAGTTTCAGCTAAAGCAAAAGCTTTCCTTGATGCTTACCGTGCTAAGTACAACGAAGAGCCTTCAACATTTGCAGCCTTGGCTTATGACTCAGTTCACCTTGTAGCAAACGCAGCAAAAGGTGCTAAAAACTCAGGTGAAATCAAGGATAACCTTGCTAAAACAAAAGATTTTGAAGGTGTAACTGGTCAAACAAGCTTCGATGCAGACCACAACACAGTCAAAACTGCTTACATGATGACCATGAACAATGGTAAGGTTGAAGCAGCAGAAGTTGTAAAACCATAATAGAAAAATGTTGAAATAGGGAATGAGCCTCTGACTCACTCCCTGTTTCGGTGTTTAAGAACCTATCAAAAAGTGAGGGGAAACCCTCAAAATTATAAATAGAAAGAGTGAATCTTATGCTCCAACAACTAGTAAATGGTTTGATTCTAGGTAGTGTTTATGCGCTATTAGCCCTAGGATATACCATGGTTTACGGAATTATCAAGCTCATCAACTTCGCCCACGGTGATATTTATATGATGGGAGCCTTTATTGGTTATTTCTTGATTAATTCTTTCCAAATGAATTTCTTTGTAGCGCTTATCGTAGCGATGCTAGCTACAGCTGTCCTTGGTGTCGTGATTGAGTTTCTTGCTTATCGACCTTTGCGCCACTCTACTCGTATTGCTGTTTTGATCACAGCTATTGGGGTTTCCTTCCTACTTGAGTATGGAATGGTCTATCTGGTTGGTGCCAATACCCGTGCCTTCCCTCAAGCGATTCAAACAGTTCGCTATGATTTGGGACCAATTAGCCTAACAAATGTGCAGTTAATGATTTTGGCCATTTCCTTGATTTTGATGATTTTGTTACAAGTCATTGTCCAAAAGACTAAGATGGGGAAAGCCATGCGTGCAGTATCCGTAGATAGCGATGCAGCACAATTGATGGGGATCAATGTAAACCGTACTATCAGCTTTACCTTTGCTTTGGGTTCTGCCCTTGCGGGTGCGGCTGGTGTTCTGATTGCCCTTTATTATAACTCTCTTGAGCCTTTGATGGGGGTTACTCCAGGTCTTAAATCTTTCGTTGCCGCAGTACTTGGTGGTATCGGAATTATTCCTGGTGCGGCTCTTGGTGGTTTTGTGATTGGTCTATTGGAAACCTTTGCGACAGCCTTTGGGATGTCAGACTTCCGTGATGCCATTGTTTATGGAATCTTGTTGTTGATCTTGATTGTCCGCCCAGCTGGTATCCTTGGTAAGAATGTGAAAGAGAAGGTGTAAACGATGAAAGAAAATTTAAAAGTTAATATTCTATGGTTACTCCTTTTGTTAGCTGGCTATGGTTTGATTAGTGTACTGGTTTCAGTTGGAGTACTCAATCTATTCTATGTACAGATTTTACAACAAATTGGAATTAATATTATTTTGGCTGTTGGTCTTAACCTAATCGTTGGTTTTTCAGGACAATTTTCACTTGGGCATGCTGGTTTCATGGCGATTGGTGCCTATGCCGCTGCTATTATTGGTTCTAAATCACCAACCTATGGTGCCTTCTTTGGAGCTATGCTTGTAGGTGCTTTGCTTTCAGGAGCTGTTGCTTTACTTGTCGGAATTCCAACCTTGCGCTTGAAGGGGGACTATCTTGCGGTAGCGACTCTCGGTGTATCTGAAATTATCCGTATCTTTATCATCAATGGTGGAAGTCTTACAAATGGTGCGGCAGGTATCTTGGGAATTCCTAACTTTACAACTTGGCAAATGGTTTACTTCTTTGTCGTGATTACAACCATTGCAACCTTGAACTTCTTGCGTAGCCCAATTGGTCGTTCAACCCTCTCTGTTCGTGAGGACGAGATTGCTGCTGAGTCAGTTGGGGTTAATACGACTAAAATTAAAATCATCGCCTTTGTCTTTGGTGCTATTACTGCAAGTATTGCAGGGTCACTTCAGGCAGGATTTATCGGTTCAGTTGTACCGAAAGATTACACTTTCATCAACTCAATCAACGTATTGATCATTGTTGTATTTGGTGGACTTGGTTCAATTACAGGTGCGATTGTTTCAGCTATTGTTCTTGGAATTTTGAATATGCTTCTCCAAGATGTTGCTAGCGTGCGTATGATTATCTACGCTTTGGCCTTGGTATTGGTAATGATTTTCAGACCAGGTGGACTCCTTGGAACATGGGAATTGAGCCTATCACGTTTCTTTAAAAAATCTAAGAAGGAGGAACAAAACTAATGGCATTACTTGAAGTAAAACAGTTAACCAAACATTTTGGCGGTCTAACAGCTGTTGGAGATGTGACTCTTGAATTAAACGAAGGGGAATTGGTTGGACTAATCGGTCCAAACGGAGCTGGTAAAACCACCCTTTTCAACCTTTTGACCGGTGTTTATGAACCAAGTGAGGGAACAGTTACCTTAGATGGTCACCTTTTAAATGGAAAGGCACCTTATAAGATTGCCTCTTTGGGACTTGGACGTACTTTCCAAAATATCCGTCTCTTTAAAGATTTAACAGTTTTGGACAATGTTTTAATTGCTTTTGGCAACCATCACAAACAACATGTTTTTGCTAGTTTCTTACGCTTACCAGCTTTTTACAAGAGTGAAAAAGAATTAAAAGCTAAAGCTTTGGAATTATTGAAAATCTTTGATTTAGATGGTGATGCAGAGACTCTTGCTAAAAACCTCGCCTACGGACAACAACGTCGTTTGGAAATTGTTCGTGCCCTTGCTACGGAACCTAAAATTCTCTTTTTAGATGAACCAGCAGCAGGTATGAACCCACAGGAAACAGCGGAATTGACTGAGTTAATTCGTCGTATCAAAGATGAATTCAAAATTACAATCATGTTGATTGAACACGATATGAATCTGGTCATGGAAGTAACAGAACGCATCTACGTACTTGAATATGGTCGTTTAATTGCTCAAGGAACTCCAGACGAAATTAAGACCAATAAACGCGTTATCGAAGCTTATCTAGGAGGTGAAGCCTAATGTCTATGTTAAAAGTTGAAAATCTTTCTGTGCATTACGGTATGATCCAAGCAGTCCGTGATGTAAGCTTTGAAGTTAATGAAGGAGAGGTTGTTTCCCTTATCGGTGCCAATGGTGCTGGTAAAACAACCATTCTCCGTACCTTGTCTGGTTTGGTTAGACCGAGTTCAGGAAAAATTGAATTTTTAGGTCAAGAAATCCAAAAAATGCCAGCTCAGAAAATCGTAGCTGGTGGACTTTCACAAGTTCCAGAAGGACGCCATGTCTTCCCTGGCTTGACTGTGATGGAAAATCTTGAAATGGGGGCTTTCTTAAAGAAAAATCGTGAAGAAAATCAAGCTAACTTGAAGAAAGTTTTCTCACGCTTCCCACGTCTTGAAGAACGAAAGAACCAAGATGCAGCCACTCTTTCAGGAGGGGAACAACAAATGCTTGCCATGGGACGCGCTCTTATGTCAACTCCAAAACTTCTTCTTTTAGATGAACCATCAATGGGTCTTGCCCCAATCTTTATCCAAGAGATTTTTAATATCATTCAAGATATCCAGAAACAAGGAACAACTGTCCTCTTGATTGAACAAAACGCTAATAAAGCACTCGCAATCTCTGACCGAGGCTATGTACTGGAAACAGGAAAAATCGTCCTATCCGGAACAGGAAAAGAACTCGCCTCATCAGAAGAAGTCAGAAAAGCATATCTAGGTGGCTAAAAAGGTCTGGGGGACCTTTTTAGTCGGTGAATAGAGATTGCGAAGCAATTATCTTTTCCAGTGGATTATTTTAGTTGGCATATTTAGATTGCAAACAAATCTACATCTACACTGAAAGATGAATTTCTAATAATTGAAAAATCGAATGAAGCGTACCTATCCTTCATTCACAGAGCTCGATTTCAGAGCTCTTTTTGCTAGCTTATTCATACTTTTCTGAATTTTGAAAAAGAAATGTAAGCGTTTGATAGATTTGCAAAAAGATTGTATAATAGGGATAAGAATAGAAAAGGAGAAGTCTCATGGCAGTTAAAGATTTTATGACCCGCAAGGTAGTGTATATTAGTCCAGATACAACAGTATCTCATGCAGCAGATTTGATGAGAGAGCAAGGATTGCACCGCTTGCCTGTTATCGAAAATGATCAATTGGTTGGTTTGGTGACTGAGGGAACCATTGCCCAAGCTAGTCCATCAAAAGCAACCAGTCTTTCTATCTATGAGATGAACTATCTTCTGAATAAGACAAAAGTAAAAGATGTCATGATTCGCGATGTTGTTACTGTTTCAGGCTATGCGAGTCTAGAGGATGCAACTTATCTGATGTTGAAAAACAAGATTGGTATTCTTCCTGTAGTAGATAACCATCAAGTCTATGGGGTTATTACGGACCGTGACGTTTTCCAAGCCTTTCTTGAAATTGCTGGTTATGGTGAAGAAGGGATTCGGGTGCGCTTTGTTACAGAAGATGAAGTCGGTGTTCTCGGAAAGATTGTTTCTTTGATTGTAGAAGAAAATTTGAATATCTCCCATACAGTCAATATTCCGCGTAAAGATGGTAAGGTTATTATCGAAGTTCAAATCGATGGATCAATCGATTTACCAGCCTTGAAAGAAAAATTTGAATCAGAGAATATTCAAGTAGAAGAAATCACTCGTACTTCAGCAAAAGTCTTGTAAGAAGGGAAGCCGAAAGGCTTCTTTTTACGTGCAATAAGGGATTAGAGCAAAAGATGGAAAGAAATGATAGATTATGGTATAATAAAATAATACAAAAAAGGAGTATTTATGGACATTTCAGAAATTCGTCAGAAAATTGACGCAAATCGTGAAAAATTAGCTTCTTTCAGGGGGTCTCTTTGACCTCGAAGGTTTAGAGGAAGAGATTGCCATCTTGGAAAACAAGATGACAGAACCTGATTTTTGGAACGATAATATCGCGGCCCAAAAAACGTCGCAAGAATTAAATGAATTAAAAAACACCTACAACACCTTCCACAAAATGGAAGAGTTGCAGGATGAAGTTGAAATTTTATTAGACTTTTTAGCTGAAGATGAGTCGGTGCATGAAGAATTGGTTGCACAGTTATCAGAACTCGATAAGATGATGACCAGCTATGAGATGACGCTTCTCTTGTCAGAACCTTATGACCATAATAATGCCATTTTGGAAATCCATCCAGGATCTGGTGGTACAGAGGCTCAAGACTGGGGTGATATGTTGCTTCGTATGTACACTCGTTATGGTAATGCTAAAGGCTTCAAAGTAGAAGTTTTGGATTATCAAGCAGGTGATGAGGCTGGTATTAAGTCGGTAACTTTATCATTTGAAGGACCTAATGCCTATGGTCTTCTCAAGTCAGAAATGGGTGTACACCGTTTGGTACGAATTTCACCATTTGACTCTGCTAAACGTCGCCACACCTCTTTCACATCTGTAGAAGTGATGCCAGAATTGGATGATACTATTGAAGTAGAAATCCGTGAAGATGATATCAAGATGGATACTTTCCGTTCAGGTGGTGCTGGTGGACAAAACGTCAACAAGGTTTCCACAGGTGTGCGTTTGACACACATTCCTACGGGAACTGTCGTCCAGTCAACGGTCGATCGTACCCAATATGGAAATAGAGATCGAGCTATGAAGATGTTACAGGCTAAGCTCTATCAAATGGAGCAAGAAAAGAAAGCTGCGGAAGTCGATTCCCTCAAGGGTGAGAAAAAGGAAATCACATGGGGAAGCCAAATTCGTTCTTATGTCTTCACGCCTTATACAATGGTAAAAGATCACCGAACTAGCTTTGAAGTTGCACAAGTAGATAAGGTTATGGATGGAGACCTAGATGGTTTTATCGATGCCTATCTCAAGTGGCGAATCAGTTAAGATAGAAAGGAACTCACATGTCAATCATTGCAATGCGAGATGTTGTCAAAAAGTATGATAACGGAACGACCGCCCTGCGAGGTGTCTCTGTCACTATTGAACCAGGAGAATTTGCCTATATCGTAGGTCCTTCAGGAGCCGGAAAATCAACCTTTATTCGTTCTTTGTATCGCGAAGTAAAAATCGAAAAAGGAAGTTTATCTGTTGCTGGTTTTGATTTGGTTAAAATCAAGAAGAAAGACGTCCCTCTACTCCGTCGTAGTGTTGGGGTTGTCTTCCAAGATTATAAACTGTTACCAAAGAAAACCGTTTACGAAAATATTGCCTATGCAATGGAGGTAATCGGAGAAAGTCGCCGTAATATCAAAAAACGTGTTATGGAAGTTTTAGACTTGGTTGGATTGAAGCATAAGGTTCGTTCTTTCCCAAATGAACTTTCGGGGGGAGAACAACAGCGTATTGCGATAGCGCGTGCTATTGTAAATAATCCAAAAGTATTGATTGCGGACGAACCAACAGGAAACTTGGACCCAGATAATTCATGGGAAATTATGAATTTGTTGGAACGCATCAATCTCCAAGGTACAACTGTCTTGATGGCGACCCACAACAGTCAGATTGTAAATACCTTGCGCCACCGTGTCATTGCCATTGAAAATGGCCGTGTCGTTCGTGACGAAGCTAAAGGAGAATATGGATACGATGATTAGTAGATTTTTTCGTCATTTATTTGAATCATTAAAAAGTTTGAAACGAAATGGCTGGATGACAGTAGCAGCTGTCAGTTCGGTTATGATTACTTTGACTTTAGTTGCAATATTTGCATCTGTTATCTTTAATACGGCTAAACTCGCTACAGATATTGAAAACAATGTCCGAGTAATGGTATATATTCGTAAGGACGTAGCTGACAATAGTGAGACCATTGAAAAAGAAGGTCAAACCGTTACAAATAATGACTACCATAAGGTATACGATGCTTTGAAAGGTATGTCAACTGTTAAAAGTGTTACCTTTTCAAGTAAAGAAGAACAATATGAAAAGTTGACCGAAACAATGGGGGACAACTGGAAAATCTTTGAAGGGGATGCCAATCCACTCTATGATGCATATATTGTTGATACCAACACGCCAAGCGATGTAAAGACAGTAGCAGAAGAGGCTAAGAAAATTGAAGGTGTATCAGAAGTTCAAGATGGTGGTGCTAATACAGAACGCTTGTTTAAGTTAGCCTCATTTATTCGTGTCTGGGGACTAGTTATCGCGGGATTATTGATTTTCATTGCGGTGTTCTTGATTTCTAATACGATTCGTATCACCATTATTTCACGAAGCCGTGAAATTCAAATCATGCGTTTAGTAGGTGCTAAGAACGGCTATATCCGTGGACCTTTCTTGCTTGAAGGTGCCTTCATTGGTTTGCTTGGAGCAACTCTTCCGTCAGTTCTGGTATTTATTGTCTATAAAATGGTTTACCAATCGGTTAATAAGTCATTGGTTGGCCAGAACCTTTCAATGATATCACCAGAGGTATTCAGTCCATTGATGATTGCCTTATTATTTGTGATTGGAATTTTTATCGGTTCAATCGGATCAGGAATTTCTATGCGCCGATTCCTGAAAATCTAAAATAGAAGTATATTTGAGGAGATTTTGATATCTCCTTTTTTACTACAAAAATTTTAGAAAAAA
>NZ_JANCPG010000026.1:0-9114 GCF_024295905.1 Streptococcus sp. CF7_Ac1-12
TGGCTGATGGCTCGCTCGGGTTGTTGGGTAAAGGGTTTATTACCGAAAAACTCCAACCACGGTTTGCGAACCTTATCTTTGCTGGTTTCTCTGTATTTTTTTAGTTCCAAGAATGCCATCTTGACTAGATGGTTTTCCTGACCGTTGTTTGTAATTGTTAAAACCTCACCCGTCGTATCCTCTCGCATACTAAAGCTGTGAAAAGCTAAATCATCTTGAAAGTAGTTGCTATCCACGATTGCGATAGCATATACTGGTGCGATGTGTTTATAACTATGGTGTGTATTACCTTCTCGTTGGCGAATTTTTTCTAGGTTTTGATTGACTTGACTGCACAGGTAAGCCCACAAACGATTGATGAAAAAATTCTGATGATGGACTTGTATTTCGATAATAACCTGAGTGCCGTTATCCAATTCCGCCAAGACGTCTATACTGGTATAGAAATCCTGCGCTGAGTAAGGCAGGGAAGGTAAGACATGAATATTGCTTCCCTCTAAAATCGTCACATTTTTGGCTGGTAAATCCAGCATATCGCGAATAAATTGACAAGTGATTTCTGGGTTGCTAAAAATCTTCTTAGCCACTAAATCATTAGTCGGGTTGATGCCCGGATGTCTTAGAATCATCCTTTTCCTCCTTTTATTATACCATAGTCTTATACTCAATGAAAATCAAAGAGCAAACTAGGAAACTAGTCGCAGGCTGTACTTGAGTACGCAAGGCGACGTTGACGTGGTTTGAATTTGATTTTCGAAGAGTATTAAATCTAGTTTTACTAGATTCTATGGTTCTATCTATTTATTCGGAAAAGAGATGAAAAAAACCTGAGAATCATCTCAGGCTTGGTCATTAAATCTTTTTCTCAATACTGAAAAGTGGAGAAAGTGGGCGTTTTTCATGGATACGTACGATAGCATCTCCTAGGAGATGAGCGATTGAAATCTGCTCAATCTTATCAATCAAACGCTCTTCTGGCAGATAGATGGTATCCAAAACAACTAATTTCTTAATAGCTGATTTTTGGATATTGTCCATAGCAGGACCAGAAAGAACTGGGTGCGTACAGCTTGCATAGACTTCAACAGCACCAGCTTCCGCAAGGGCATCTGCCGCGTGACAAATCGTACCTGCCGTATCAATCATATCATCAATCAAGATACAAGTCTTGCCTTCGACCTTACCGATGATGTTCATGACTTCACTAGTATTCATCTTATCAACACTACGACGTTTATCAATAATAGCGATAGATGTTTTCAAAAATTCTGCCAACTTACGAGCACGAGTCACCCCTCCATGGTCTGGGCTGACAACCACATAGTCAGAACCAACCATGCCACGACGCTCAAAATAATCCGCAATCAGAGGAGCCCCCATTAAATGATCCACAGGAATATCAAAGAATCCTTGAATCTGCGCAGCATGTAAGTCGATGGTCAATAAACGATCCACTCCAGCTACTTCAAGCATATTTGCGACAAGTTTTGAAGTGATTGGCTCACGCGCTCTCGCCTTTCTATCCTGACGTGCATACCCATAGTAAGGCATAACAACATTGACAGATTCTGCACTCGCACGCTTCAAAGCATCTACCATAATCAAAATTTCAAGCAGATTGTCATTTACAGGCGAACTAGTTGATTGTAGGATAAAGACGTGTTTCCCACGGATTGATTCTTCGATGTTGACCTGAATCTCTCCATCTGAAAATTGGCGAACACTTGATTTCCCCAACTCTATCCCAATCTCCTGCGCCACACGTTCTGCCAATTCTTTATTAGAAGAAAGGGCAAACAGCTTTAAATCAGAAAAAGACATGATTTCCTCCGGTATATATGTATCGCTTGTGCTTTTCACAAGATTTTTCCATTTACCATTGTAGCGCTTTTTGCACTATTTTTCAATCAAAAATAAAAGAAGGGCAGCATATTTGTACCCTTGCATCATTCTTTTAAAAAATATTCTAGTTCATCAACTCATTGTGCTTCTCAACAAAACGATAAGCCTGATAAAAACCATAGAGAGTAATAGCCGTAACCACTGGAATCGCTAAAGGCAACTCTGTCTCCAATTCAACAAAAGGAGAGTTAAACAAGAAATGAGTTCCCAAGGCTAGACCTAGGAAAATAAGCCCCTGTTTCTTGCCAATCTTCTGCCCTTTATAGGCTCTGTAAAGCAAGTAAACACCTACTACAGCTAGACCTGAAAAAGTCCAGTGAGAGGCAATTCCTGAGATGATACGCTCTAAAATTCTCGAAATAGTAAAGTCAAAGCCCTCTGGCAAATCCGTACGAATGTAACCAATATCCTCAATCATTTGGAATCCCAAACCAGAAGCAATCCCCAGTAAAAACAAAGATTTTAATTTTCGCACAGGAATCAAAGCTAAAACAAAGATAAGTGGCAATAATTTCAAGGTTTCTTCTACCAAAGGAGCCACAATAGCACTTTCAAAGGCATTTAAAAATGCACTATCTGGGAAAAGAACCCCCAGTAAATCATGGATGTAGGTATTAGCAAAGCTAGAAAGCCAGCCTGAAAGGAACATTCCTCCTAATAAAGACAAGATCAAGGAGTTCTTTGGCAATTCCCATTTTTTCCCAATACGGAAAAGAAAATAAAGAGCCGGAATCATGTAAAAGAGAGCTAGAAAGATAGAAACTCCCATCAGTCCATATTCCGCACCTGACATCGAACCGTCCGTATAGTAGATAGTTTCATACTGCAAACCAATACATAGCAATAAGATAAAAATAAATAAAATACTGTTTTTCTTCATACACTTTCTTTCTAAATGAATTTTTTACAATTCTACGACTGTCATACTTCCTGTATCCACATCGTAAATGGCACCAGAGATAATGACATCGTCTGGTATTAGGGGAGAATCGATAAGGAGTTGCATATCCTCGCGTACACTTTCCTCTATATCTTGGAAGGGCAAAAAGTCCTGGTCTGACACATCGACACCTAGTTCCTCTTTTAAATACTCCTGAAAAGGACCATTTTCAAAAGTCTGAGCACCACAGTCTGTATGGTGCAACACCACAATCTCTCTTGTCCCCATCTGTTGCTGGGAAATAACTAGCGAACGAATCATGTCCTCGGTCACCCGACCACCTGCATTCCGCAAGATATGAGCATCCCCAAGTGCCAAGCCCAGAGCTTGCGCAACGTGCAAACGTGAGTCCATACAGGTCACAATAGCTACTCTGGTTTTGGGTTTAAGTGGCAGATTTAACTGCCCATGTAGGGCAACATAAGCCTGATTGGCTTGCATAAACTGTTCAAAATACGACACGATTCCCTCCTTGAAAATTTGATAGTCAAATATTTCTCCTATCTTATCATTTTTATGAGGATTTGTCACGGATTATGCAAAGACCTTTTTCAAAACTTCCTGAATCGTTGTCACCCCAATGACCTGTATTTCCTTGGGTGGAGTGATTCCTGTTAAGGAATTCTTAGGTACATAAATCTTGGTAAATCCCAGTTTAGCAGCTTCGTTGATGCGTTGTTCGATACGATTCACGCGCCGAATCTCCCCTGTCAAACCCAGCTCGCCTACAAAACATTCCTGAGGGTTGGTTGGCTTGTCTTTGTAACTAGAAGCAATGGCAACTGCAACCGCCAAGTCAATGGCAGGTTCATCCAATTTGACACCGCCAGCAGATTTGAGATAGGCATCCTGATTTTGCAAGAGAAGACCTGCCCGTTTTTCCAAAACAGCCATAATCAAACTCGCACGATTAAAATCAAGCCCTGTCGTCGTACGCTTGGCATTTCCAAACATAGTCGGTGTTACCAAAGCCTGCACTTCTGCAAGAATAGGACGCGTCCCTTCCATGGTCACAACGATTGACGAGCCAGTTGCTCCATCCAAACGCTCCTCTAGGAAAACCTGACTCGGATTGAGGACCTCAACCAAGCCACCTGACTGCATCTCAAAAATCCCAATCTCATTAGTGGAGCCAAAACGGTTTTTCACCGCTCTCAAGATACGGAAGGTGTGGTGACGCTCCCCTTCAAAGTAAAGCACCGTATCCACCATATGCTCCAACATACGAGGCCCAGCCAAGGTTCCTTCCTTGGTTACATGCCCTACGATAAAGATGGCGATGTTATTAGTCTTAGCTAGCTGCATCAGTTCAGCCGTCACCTCACGCACCTGAGAAACAGACCCCTGCACCCCTGAAATCTCAGGAGACATAATGGTCTGGATAGAGTCAATAATGAGGAAGTCTGGCTGGATGCGCTCCACCTCTGCTCGAACACTCTGCATATTGGTCTCTGCATAGAGATAAAACTCGCTATCAATATCACCCAAGCGCTCTGCACGTAGTTTAATCTGCTGAGCAGACTCCTCCCCACTAACGTAGAGAACTGTCCCCACTTGGGACAACTGGGTTGAAACTTGTAGGAGAAGGGTTGATTTCCCAATCCCAGGATCCCCACCGATGAGGACGAGACTTCCTGGTACCACTCCTCCTCCAAGTACACGGTTGAATTCCTCCATCTCTGTCTTGGTTCGATTGACATTGATGGAGGTCACTTCAGCCAGTTTCATGGGCTTGGTTTTCTCACCTGTCAAGGACACACGCGCATTCTTGACCTCGGCAACCTCAACCTCTTCTACAAAAGAAGACCAAGATCCACAGTTAGGGCAACGTCCCAGATATTTAGGGGAATTATACCCACAATTTTGACATACAAATGTCGCTTTTTTCTTTACGATGATAAACCTCTTTCTATACCTCTAACTCACACTCAATCACTTGGCAAAAATCAATCTTCTCATTTGGCACAAACTGGCGCATAAGCATATTGTGACTTACCACTATCACGGTCTGGTAATCTCGATACTTAGCCATGCATTCTAGGAAACGAGACTTCATCTCTTCAGCTGTCTCATATTGAATAGGACTATTAGGAAGCAACTCCCCCTTGTTTTCTAAAAACAGGCTTCTAGCTGTTTCAAAGTTTTCTATTCCAGTTCCATAGACCTGCCATTCATGTAATAAAGGCTCCACTCTCAAAGGAAGGCCCGTAGCACAGGCCACATAAGAAGCCGTTTCTAAAGCTCTTGTGACTGCAGAAGATATGATTAGTTCAGCTGAAGGGAGTAAAGGATTGGTGCTCAGTTTCTGGGCTTGCTGCCGTCCCTTATCAGACAAGGGTGCCAAATCTATACCAAATCCCGTATAAGAACGCTCCTCTAACTCACGATAATCTGGCTCCCCGTGACGTACAAAGATAATCTTCATCCTAGTGCCCAGTCGATCCAAATCCACCAGTTCGCACGCCATCAGCCACATCTCCATCTGCAATTAAGAAAGGAGCAAAGACAGCCTGGACCACACGTTCCCCAACTTCAAGAACAACCTCTTGGTCTGTGATATTCTTCATCTGAGCAAAAATATGCCCTTCATTCCCAGGATTTCCATAATAATCCCCATCAATGACCCCAACCGAGTTAATCAAGACCAGACCCTTCTTACGAGGATTTGAAGAACGATCATAGAGGTAGAGAACCTCAGTCGGCTGCATATAAGCCTTAACCCCTGTCGGGACGAGAACAATCTCTCCTGGCGCAATAACTGTGCGCACAGCAACCTTTAAGTCGTAACCAGCCGCATGCGCTGTCTCACGCTTGGGCAATAAATTTTCATCTGTAAAAGTAGAAACCAATTCAAAACCACGAATTTTCATCATCTTCTCTTTTCTATTATCATTTATTCTAGATTATTCTATCTTATTTATTCGGAAAAAGCACGAAAAAAAGAGCACACAATTCAAATCGCTTAGGGCTGCTGGATTCCTCCCCTGACCCGCTTCACGCAGAACTGTTGCTCCACTATTTATTATATCACATTCCTATTCATTTTAAAAGCAAAATTATTTTTTCCGTCTATTTCTAAAAAAATCCTGCATAATAGCTGCACATTCATCTTCCAAAATTCCCGTTTCAACCTCCACACGATGATTGAGACGCTCATCTGTCAAGATATCATACAAACTCCCAGCAGCGCCAAATTTCTGGTTTTTAGCCCCATAGACCACGTTTGGAATGCGGGCAAGTCCAATCGCCCCACTACACATGACACAAGGCTCAATGGTCACAAAAAGCGTGCAATCCAGCAAGCGCCAGCTCTCCTCACTTAGGTTCGCATTTTCTATAGCCATAATTTCCGCATGCATAACCGCTCGTTGCAACTCCTCACGCGCATTATGCCCACGACCAATGATTTCTCCATCCTTGACAATCACACAACCAATTGGAATTTCATCGTGTTCAAGAGCAATCTCAGCCTCTCTCAAAGCTTTCCTCATAAAGACTTCTTTTTCTTCAACTGTATAATTCATCAATTTCCCTTTTTCTACTTGTCAGTTTTATTATTATATCATGAATCTCAAGACAAAAAAAGCCACCGAATGCGGTGACTCTATAGGGAGATTATTATGAAAAAGAAAAGTTTAGGATATTTGTTACAACAAGTTAGGAGGTCTTCTTGTAACTGTCTATAGTATACCCGACCTATCTTAAACAAATCTTAAAAATCTCTTAGGACCAAACACTTTCTAAAATATTTGTTTGTTCACGACCAGGGCCTACTGAGAAAGTAGAAATACGAACGCCAACCAATTCACTCACACGACGAACGTAGTTACGCGCATTCTCAGGAAGATCTTCCAAATTACGAACGCCAGTGATATCTTCTGACCAACCTGGTAACTCTTCATAGATAGGCTTGCAACGTTTCAATTGCTCAAGACTAGCTGGATAGTAGTCAATACGTTGACCATCAAGATCATAGGCCACACAGATTTTCACAGTATCCAAACCGCTCAAAACATCGATAGAGTTCAATGAAAGGTTGGTGATACCAGAAACACGGCGGCTATGACGCATCACAACTGAGTCAAACCAACCCACACGGCGTGGACGACCAGTTGTTGTACCATATTCATGACCTACTTCACGGATACGTTCTCCCACTTCATCAAACAACTCAGTTGGGAAAGGACCGTCTCCTACACGACTGGTATAAGCCTTACATACACCTACAACCTTGTCAATCTTACTTGGACCAACACCAGAACCAATTGTCACACCACCAGCCACAGGGTTTGAAGAAGTAACAAATGGATAGGTACCTTGGTCGATATCTAGCATAACACCTTGTGCACCTTCAAAAAGCACACGTTTACCGTTATCAAGCGCATCATTCAAGATTACAGATGTATCTGTCACATATTTCTTGATTTGTTGACCATATTCGTAATACTCTTCAAAAATATCATCGAAAGCAATCGCTTTACTGTCATACAATTTTTCAAAAAGACGATTCTTCTCAGCAAGGTTACGTTCTAAACGCTCACGGAAAATATCTTTATCCAAAAGATCGGCAATACGAATCCCAACACGAGCAGCCTTGTCCATATAAGCTGGACCAATTCCCTTAATTGTCGTACCAATCTTATTGTCGCCCTTAGCTTCTTCTTGCAGACGATCCAACTCGATATGATAAGGCAAAATAACATGCGCTCTATCAGAAATACGCAAGTTATCAGTTGTCACACCCTCCTCATGAAGATAGCTCAACTCTTTTACAAGAGATTTAGGATTTACAACCATACCATTCCCAATAACAGAGATTTTTTCAGGGAAGAAAATCCCAGATGGAATCAAGTGCAATTTAAACTTCTTACCATCAATCACAATCGTGTGACCTGCATTATCACCACCTTGGTAACGCGCAATCACTTCTGCATTCGCTGAAAGGAAATCTGTAATCTTCCCTTTACCTTCATCACCCCATTGGGTACCTACAACAACAACTGAAGTCATAATCTTGTCTGAGCCCTCAGGCTCTTCCTTTCTCACATACATGGCAGGACTCTCACCTGCAATTATATCTTACAATTTATTATAAGAAAAAATCGCCTTTTTATCAAGAAGAAACAATAGAAAGATTTGCTATTTCCAACTATTAAAAAATGATTTAGAAAAATAACCAGCTATTTGTTATTATAATTCTATAAAAAAAGTAAATTTGTTCGGAAATTTTGTCAAACTATCTCAACAAGAAATAAATCCCTGATTCATTATCAATTTTTCAAGATACAAACGATAAGCAACACGATAATGGTAAACAATAAAATCTCTACGACACCCAATGCCATATCTCACTAAATAATAAATTAAAAATTTAAAATGAAAATGTTCCCAGTCCCAACTATCACCAAAGAAAGTAGCATACTCTTCTTCGAGACTGTCATAGAAATCTGTCATCTGATCATAAATACTTTGTAGCATAAATATATACTCCTTTACTTTTTATGACCTTATTCTAACAAAAAATTTTACACATTCACTATCAATTCCTGAATTGTTAAAATACCAACCTCAACAAGATAACAAATAGAAAAAATTGACAGAATAAGAACAAATATCTTACATCAAAAACAAACTATTAAATCCTTAAAAATAAAAAATTTCATATAAATGATTTACAAAAATTATCCTTTACGGTTACTATATTATAAATCATCCTGTGCATTGAATCTTTCTCAGTTTAAAATATAAAGTGATTGAATAGAAATGAAGCACTTAATAATTATTAAAAAGAAAAGCAACTATAATATTTGTCCTCTATGGGTATTATAGAACCTATTTTAGGGTAGAAAAAATTCCATAAGATTTATAACGAAAAAGCACCAAACCATCATTAGAAAGAATCATATGGAACAATTACACTTTATCACAAAATTACTAGAGCTTACAGACCCTAATTTCTAAATTATGGATATCATCAATAGGGGTACACATAAGGAAATCCTCGCTAAACTGAACTACGACACCCCATCTTGACCTGATTGCGTAAGTTAAGAGAGCGTTGTTTTAAGTGCTATCAGTGCTCGAAAATGATGGTGTCTGAAACTTCTATCGTCAATAAAAATATCTCGCATCTAATGAAGCGAGATAGATTATTAATTATATAACAAAAAAGAGGCCGAAACCTCCTTTAATTAACTACTCCGCCAGTAGGACTCGAACCTACGACATCATGATTAACAGTCATGCGCTACTACCAACTGAGCTATGGCGGA
>NZ_JANCPG010000027.1:0-2500 GCF_024295905.1 Streptococcus sp. CF7_Ac1-12
AAGGGACGGCTAACTACGTGCCAGCAGCCGCGGTAATACGTAGGTCCCGAGCGTTGTCCGGATTTATTGGGCGTAAAGCGAGCGCAGGCGGTTAGATAAGTCTGAAGTTAAAGGCTGTGGCTTAACCATAGTACGCTTTGGAAACTGTTTAACTTGAGTGCAAGAGGGGAGAGTGGAATTCCATGTGTAGCGGTGAAATGCGTAGATATATGGAGGAACACCGGTGGCGAAAGCGGCTCTCTGGCTTGTAACTGACGCTGAGGCTCGAAAGCGTGGGGAGCAAACAGGATTAGATACCCTGGTAGTCCACGCCGTAAACGATGAGTGCTAGGTGTTAGACCCTTTCCGGGGTTTAGTGCCGCAGCTAACGCATTAAGCACTCCGCCTGGGGAGTACGACCGCAAGGTTGAAACTCAAAGGAATTGACGGGGGCCCGCACAAGCGGTGGAGCATGTGGTTTAATTCGAAGCAACGCGAAGAACCTTACCAGGTCTTGACATCCCTCTGACCACTCTAGAGATAGAGTTTTCCTTCGGGACAGAGGTGACAGGTGGTGCATGGTTGTCGTCAGCTCGTGTCGTGAGATGTTGGGTTAAGTCCCGCAACGAGCGCAACCCCTATTGTTAGTTGCCATCATTCAGTTGGGCACTCTAGCGAGACTGCCGGTAATAAACCGGAGGAAGGTGGGGATGACGTCAAATCATCATGCCCCTTATGACCTGGGCTACACACGTGCTACAATGGCTGGTACAACGAGTCGCAAGCCGGTGACGGCAAGCTAATCTCTTAAAGCCAGTCTCAGTTCGGATTGTAGGCTGCAACTCGCCTACATGAAGTCGGAATCGCTAGTAATCGCGGATCAGCACGCCGCGGTGAATACGTTCCCGGGCCTTGTACACACCGCCCGTCACACCACGAGAGTTTGTAACACCCGAAGTCGGTGAGGTAACCGTAAGGAGCCAGCCGCCTAAGGTGGGATAGATGATTGGGGTGAAGTCGTAACAAGGTAGCCGTATCGGAAGGTGCGGCTGGATCACCTCCTTTCTAAGGATAAGGAACTGCGCATTGGTCTTGTTTAGTCTTGAGAGGTCTTGTGGGGCCTTAGCTCAGCTGGGAGAGCGCCTGCTTTGCACGCAGGAGGTCAGCGGTTCGATCCCGCTAGGCTCCATTGGTGAGAGATCACCAAGTAATGCACATTGAAAATTGAATATCTATATCAAATAGTAACAAGAAAATAAACCGAAAACGCTGTAGTATTAATAAGAGTTTATGACTGAAAGGTCAGAAAATAAGGTTAAGTTAATAAGGGCGCACGGTGGATGCCTTGGCACTAGGAGCCGAAGAAGGACGTGACAAACGACGATATGCCTTGGGTAGCTGTAAGTAAGCGATGATCCAGGGATTTCCGAATGGGGGAACCCAACAGGTACTACCTGTTACCCACATCTGTTAAGGATGTGAGGAGGAAGACGCAGTGAACTGAAACATCTAAGTAGCTGCAGGAAGAGAAAGCAAAAGCGATTGCCTTAGTAGCGGCGAGCGAAACGGCAGGAGGGCAAACCGAAGAGTTTACTCTTCGGGGTTGTAGGACTGCAATGTGGACTCAAAGATTATAGAAGAATGATTTGGGAAGATCAGCCAAAGAGAGTAATAGCCTCGTATTTAAAATAGTCTTTGTACCTAGCAGTATCCTGAGTACGGCGGGACACGTGAAATCCCGTCGGAATCTGGGAGGACCATCTCCCAACCCTAAATACTCCCTAGTGACCGATAGTGAACCAGTACCGTGAGGGAAAGGTGAAAAGCACCCCGGGAGGGGAGTGAAATAGAACCTGAAACCGTGTGCCTACAACAAGTTCGAGCCCGTTAATGGGTGAGAGCGTGCCTTTTGTAGAATGAACCGGCGAGTTACGTTATGATGCGAGGTTAAGTTGAAGAGACGGAGCCGTAGGGAAACCGAGTCTGAATAGGGCGGATTAGTATCATGACGTAGACCCGAAACCATGTGACCTACCCATGAGCAGGTTGAAGGTGCGGTAAGACGCACTGGAGGACCGAACCAGGGCACGTTGAAAAGTGCTTGGATGACTTGTGGGTAGCGGAGAAATTCCAAACGAACTTGGAGATAGCTGGTTCTCTCCGAAATAGCTTTAGGGCTAGCGTCGACATTAGAGATTCTTGGAGGTAGAGCACTGTTTGGGTGAGGGGTCCATCCCGGATTACCAATCTCAGATAAACTCCGAATGCCAATGAATTATGGTCGGCAGTCAGACTGCGAGTGCTAAGATCCGTAGTCAAAAGGGAAACAGCCCAGACCACCAGCTAAGGTCCCAAAATAATTGTTAAGTGGAAAAGGATGTGGGGTTGCACAGACAACTAGGATGTTAGCTTAGAAGCAGCTATTCATTCAAAGAGTGCGTAATAGCTCACTAGTCGAGTGACCCTGCGCCGAAAATGTACCGGGGCTAAAACAATTTACCGAAGCTGTGGATACCTTTAT
>NZ_JANCPG010000028.1:0-3968 GCF_024295905.1 Streptococcus sp. CF7_Ac1-12
AGTAGATAAAACTGAGAAACCAGTTGAAAACCTAGCTAACCAATCTTCTCCTGAAGTAAGCGCAAGTGAAGAGAGTCAAGCTGTTTCAGCTAAAAAAGATTCTTTGAAAGTATCTGTAGATCAATTGCAGGCAGCTGTTTTGGAAGTGCCTGAGCATGAGACAAGCAAAGAAGTTCTTGAAAAAGCCAATGAACTATTAGGGGTGGCTCAAGGAGTCCTTGAAAATACAACAGTTTCTCTGAACGAAGTTGAAGAAATGACAAAACGTGTGAAGAGAATGTTTAACTCTGTTAAAAACGCTAGCTTGCGTCTGACTTCAGGTGCTCGTGACTCACGTAATGGTCAAAGCATGGGAGAAGGAACACAATTTAGAGCGGGTACGGAAATTAATTCAGGAGCATTGAAAAATATTAAATACTACGCATCTGTTGATCCAAGTACCAATGGAGGAAACGGAACAAGAAATGATGATCCAGATTTTACTGAAAATAAAACTGTAATTAAAGCATTTTACCAAGAGGATTCTGAGGGTAAATGGATAGTATATGATGTATTTTTCAATAATGATGGAAGAAAGATGACTGATAAGTCATATGGGCAACACTATTATTTCCAACCACCGTTTAATATAATGGATCCAGAAAATATAGTAAAAGATTTAAGTTTTACTCGATATCGTAAAAATGGTGGAACAAGACTTTCTGATGGATTCCAAGGGTTTGAACAATATGGAAATTCAGCAGAAATAACTAATCCTTGGACTCAAAAACAACGAATTTTCAATGGAGATAAAAGAACTTTTTATGATCCAAACTCGGGAGTAGCGCGAGAAAATCAAAAACCTCAAGTATTTAAAAATAATGCTAATGATCCAATTTTAAATGAGATTGTTAGAAAGAAAGATGGTAATTATACAGGAGGGGTTACATATAATCTTGGTATTGAAGCTCGTAAAGAAAGTACAGATTATGCAGTTCATATGCATGCAAAAGTCAAATTAAAGAATGATGTAACTGAAAATGAAGCTAACACATACGGTAGAGTTTTTGCTGCTTCTGTTACATCTGGGCCTACTACTAATCAATCATATATTGTAGGTGCTAGAGGAACTAGTTTAAAACCTAAGGATACAATTCCACCTACAATTACTGCTAATGATTCAATTGTTACAAAAAATGAAAAAATTGTAGATATTCCAGTAACAGCTGTAGATAATACAGGTGGAGTCGGAATGCGTCCAAACAGTCCGATTGAAGTAACTGGATTACCACAAGGATTAACATTTACGAATGGTAAAATTACTGGAACACCGACAGGACCTGTAGGAGATAGTACAGTAACGATTAAAGCCTATGATAAAAATGGAAATAAGGCTGAAAAAACAATTACAATTACAGTAAAAGATCAAGCGTCTAAATACAGTCCGACAGGAGAAACGCTAACAGTTAACCAAGGTCAAACGATTTCAGATGATGCAGTAAAAGCAAAAGTGAAAAATTATGGCCCAGGAACATTAACAGTTGTAAGCAAACCATCAACAGCAAAAGCAGGAAACGTTGGGAATGCGGTAGTGAAAGTAACATACCCAGATGGATCGTCTGAGAATGTAAATGTACCAGTTACAGTACTAGAAGCACCAGATACACAACCTCCAACATTAGCTATTACACCAGCTAACCAAACAGTAGTAGAAGGTGAAACAGTAACATTCACATTAACAGCAAAAGATAATAAAGTTGTTAAAATAGACGGTACTGATTTCACTACAAAATATGGTAACAGACTTCTGTCTGGTAAAGCAACAAATACTAATGTAAAAATTACTGATACTGAAAAAGTAACTAAAATTACTATTACTACAAGTAAAGAGGATGTCGGTAAAACAAATACGATTACTTTCAATGCTAGTGACAATGCTGGTAATAAAGCTAAGCCAGTAACTTTCACATTCAATGTAACACCACGTGATACTCAAAAACCAGAAGCAACGTTAAATGGTGTTCGTTTGACAGAAAATGCCAATACACCTATATTTACTGTGTACCGAGGAGCGACATTTAACCCAGAACTAAAAGTATGGGATAATTCTGGTGTGATTTCTAAAGTAGAAGTTAAGGGAGGACTTCCAAAAGGAGTAACTGCTTCTACATTTACAGCACAAACAGGTAAAACTGAAAAAACTCCATATGCAACGCGTTTATCTTCAGGTACTGTATTGAATACTGAAACTTTAGGAGAACATGAAGCAACTCTACATGTTGAAGGAAGTAGTGCTACTGATAGTCGTGATTTGAAATTCAAATATCGTGTAGTGGATATTGAAACAAGAAATCTAGAAAACGGTATCGCAAAAGTACCAGTAGCTTCAACATTGAATGTAGCCAATAGTGGTAAAAACATTGATGCCCATAGATATCTTAAAGTTGTAGATAGTGAAGATAAAGCAGATCGTGGAAATAATTATTTACCAAGTGGTATGACCTGGACATGGAAACAAGGTGATAAATTAGATCCAGGAACAACACTAGATAACTCAGGGAAATATACTCGAAACGCAACAGCAGTATTCCCAGATACTAGCAAAAATTCTATTACGGATGTAAATAGTACAACTAGAACAACATTTGCACCTGCAGAAATCAAGCGTCAAGTAGTGTTGGCAGTAACACCAACAGTACCTAGTATAGTAGGTAATGAGGATGGTAGTGTAACAATAACACCACCAACACGCCCTAATAGTACTAATCCTCAGGATATTGATACAATTACCCTTACTTATGTACCAACAGGTAAGACTACACCAGAAACTGTAATAGTTACAAAATCAGGAAATACTTGGACAGCAACCGTAAATGGTAAAACAACGGATAAAGTATCAGTAACACCTGCAGGAGTTGTAACAATTTCTGATGCTGAAGTTGCAGATAAAACAGAAGTAACTGCAAAAGTTTCTAAGAGAATTGATAATAATCTTACTCTTGAGAGTCCTGTAGCTAGAGGGACAGCAAATGGACCTTTGGCAGCTGAGGTTACACCACCAGCACCAGTTACGGAAAAAGCACCAATTACACCAGTAACAGTAGTAACACCAAACAAACCAGGCTCAACAATCACTACAGAAACACCAGTCAATGGTTTAACAGTAGATGGCGATGGTAACTTAACTGGAACACCAACTGTTACAGACTGGGGTAAAGATGAAGAAGAACGTAAGATCATCATCCCAGTTAAAGTGAAGAAGGGCAACGAAGAAGTTGTTGTGAATGTACCAGTTACAATTCAACGCGATACAGATGGAGACGGTATCCCAGATAAAGTAGATCCAGATGATGACAACGATGGAATTCCAGATGAGGAAGAAATCACAAATGGAACAGATCCAAAAGTAGCGAATGGATTAACAGGAACAGTAACAGGAAAAACTGTACCAGAAAAAACACCAGTACCAGCAAATACTAAGGTAGTAACACCAAACAAACCAGGCACAACGATTACAGTAGATAATCCAGTAAATGGTTTAACAGTAGATAACGGTGGAAATCTAGTAGGAACACCAACAGTAACAGATTGGGGACCAAAAGAAGAAGAACGTACAGTAGAGATTCCAGTTAAACTGAAGCGTGGAACAGAAGAAGTTGTAGTCAAAGTTCCAGTTAAAATTCAACGTGATACAGATGGAGACGGTATTCCAGATGTGACCGATCCAGATGATGACAACGATGGAATTCCAGACAAGGATGAAGAGAACAATGGAACAGATCCTAAGACACCAACAACTCAAACTCCTACAATCGAAATTACTCAACAACCAAATGGAAATGCGATTGTAACGCCTAAGAAACCAGATGGAACAACATATCCACCAGGAACTAAGGTAGAAATCCCAGGAGAAGATGGAACAACAATCACAGTAACAATTGGTGACAATGGTTCAGGTGAAGTACCAAATGACAAACTTCCTAAGAAAG
>NZ_JANCPG010000029.1:0-3593 GCF_024295905.1 Streptococcus sp. CF7_Ac1-12
ATTTATTGTAGATATGTTTTGTAATGATTGTGATACTTCTTTCAAGGAATATTTGGTAGGATTGAAGTGTAAATAGATTAACTAGGAAAGAAGGAAGTAAATGGAAGCCATTTATCAACCTGATTCGAAACAGGTTGTACTACTTGATGATAAATAATTAGCGCTAGGAACTAATAGCTGATTGGAAAATACATAGGCTAAATATTTATGTGATTTAAAATGTTATAAAAACGTAATTTTTCAGACAATAAACATCATGTTTCATAGAATGTAATATTTATAAAGAATAGCGAACAATATCCGTATATATATATATATATATATATATACGGATATTGTTCCTTTTGTGATATAAAACTTTGCGAAAAACTCTATTGATTTATTAGATAAAAAGAGTATCATAATATATAATAAGATATTTATAACGGAGGAAATCAGATGTTTTATAAAGGTAAACATGATCGTGAAAAACAACTACGTTTTTCTATTCGCAAAGTAAGTTTTGGAGCAGCTTCAGTCGCGATTGCTGCTTTTATGATGTTTATTGGTGGAGGTACTGTTCAGGCAGATGCTATTCAAAGTAATGATAGTAGTGCTGCCTCAGTATCTTCAAATCATCAACAAAAGGAATATGATAAGAAAACAGATAATGAGGATAGAGTTAATACTTCTAATCTTAAGGTATCAGAAGCAACTTCTGAAAATACAGAATCTAAAGATGTTATTTCTTCAACTGAATCTTTTAATAATGAGAGTAGACAAGAGGAAAAACAGTTTATTAAAGCTGATACAAGTAAATTAGAATTAGCTGTTGCTCGTGTTCAAGCGTTACTTGAAAAAACTGAAGTGAATGAAAAAACAGAAGAAGTAATCAAAAGTGCGAATGAAGAATTAGCTAAAGCACAAGACTTATTATCTAATGATAAAGTAATACAGGGAGATATCGACAAAGAATTAAGTTCTCTTAATAATATAGATTTTATTCTTAAAAGTATACCAAAAGCATCCATTGAAAAGAAATTAGAAAAAGAAAAAGAAAACAAAAATCAAGATCCACGAAATGGAAAAGCCATTCCAGGAAAAGGAGAGAGTGGATTTAGAGAAGCTGTATCAAATTCTGCAAATACAATTAGTAAAGCGATAGAAGGACCAACAAATAATAATAAACTGGGTTATGGAAATAATCCCCAAAATGGAGTTTTTGAGAGTGCAAAAGAGCAATTTGGTGATATTAATTTTGATGATGCTGTAGTTAAAGAGAGAAAGATTGAAAAACAATGGTCTAAGAGCATCTTATCAGATAAGACTGGGAAGTCAAAGACTCAGCTATTAACTGGAGGTATTACCTATAAATGGAAAGAAAAAGAGATTAATGGTTCTTTAAATGGTTGGAAGATTACTGATTCATCAGGTGCATCAACTATTTTAAAAGCTATTAAGCCTGAGCAACCAGTAGCTGATACAGGGCGTGAAAAGGAATATCTGGGAACTCCAAGTAAAGTATATGATAACGATAATTCTATTACTAGAAATTATAATGAGAATGAGGGTCCCAATCAACCGCTAGGAGTACATGCTTCAAACCAAAACTATGCAAATGGAGTAAATTACTCAGGTACTGTTGGTACTCATAATTTACCTAAAGGTTACTATTTAGAATTGGGAAAACAAGGAAATAAAATTTCAAAAGAGTATTCTGTAAATAGTAATTCGAGAGTTATATTAAGTGCGATTACAGGTGGTGCCTACGGGAACATGGGAACTGCCGGAACAGGAGAAAAAATAAAAATATCAGTTTATGATGCACAAAATAATAGTTTAATTCCTAGTGTACGAGATGATAGGACAGAAGGTGAAAAATATGAAACTTTTCATATATCTACACCTACGGGTAATGGAGGAAACGGTGATGGATGGACAGAATATCGTGCAATTTATGAGATACCTCTAAATACAACTAGAATTAGAGTTGAAATAGAAGCATTGCATGACGGTAGTGCATTAAAAGGAGATCCAATAACAGGCAAAACTTCATACTCATTGAATAACGGAAAGAAACAATTAGAAGACGGTTATTTTGTCGGAGCTGTTAATTTAGCATTGGGTACTGGAACAGAAATGACTACTAATGTTAAGACTAATAACCAAGAAGGGGGATATGGAGAAAATAAATTATACAAATCAGAACAGAAAGGTGAGCTAGAATTTACCGTCAATAGTGTTGGTGGAATTAGACATTATGGTTCAGCGAAAACTGAGATCGAGATACCAGAAGGTGTAGAGTTACCAGACAATATTAAAAATGCTAAAGATACTGTTTGGTTTGGAGGGGTTCCAATTAGTCCTAAAAATATTGTATATGACTCAATTAGTAGAAAATTAACTTTAATTTATAATACTTCTGCTAATAACGCAGGAAAAGATCCTAGAATAGGTGTTGGTTCTAATAATGGAACTAGAAATTTTAAAATTCCTTTCACTACAACTTCAAACTATAAGGGTACAGCAACATTTAAAATTAGAACCTTTTTACCAAATGGTTTAAGAGATTCTGATGATAATGTTTTATTGAATACGGGCGATGTTTCAAATTCAAATGGTTTATACCATAATACAGTATCTGGTGTAAGAAATTCTGAAAATCCAAACTACTATTATAATAAGACGATTTATATTGATTCAACAAAACCTAAAGCACCAACAGTCGAAACAATACATACCGATGGAGTGCAGGGAAATAGTACTAATAAAAATCAGGGAAGAAACCTCTTGATTTCTATTCCAGAGGAAGAGACAGGCTTAACTGACCCTGTAAGAGAGAAAAAGAATGTTATTGAAAACGATAAGAACAATAATAACAAGGATAATCAGCATAAGTTAGCAGACGATGAAGCTACAACAGAAGTTGAAAAAATTAATCATGCGATTGGTGGTGTAACTGGTATAACAGTAACATTACCAAATGGTGCGAAAACAATTAAATTAACTAAAAAAGGTGATGAATGGTACAAAGATTCTGAAAAATTAAATATAATTGATGGGAAATTAGTATTACCTTTACCTGAAGATATTAATTTAGATGAAGCAAATGATGATTTATCTCCTGACAAACGCATCAAAGTAACTGTTCAAGATAAAGCAGGAAATGATTCAGATGTTGCTTATGCGAATGTTTTAAATGAAGCTCCAACTTTAAATGTCAATAAAGATGTTATATATGTTCCTAAAACGGATGTGTCTAATAAAGTTAATACTGAAAAACTTTTGAAACAAGTATCAGATACTATTGTTGATGGTAAACCAGGTATTGAAGTAGCTGATTTAGAAGATGATAGGGATAATAAGGAAATAACAAAACCAAATGTTTCAGTTATTGATGATCAGGGATTAGATACTTCTAAACCAGGTGTATATACAGTAACTTTAAAGGCTACAGATAGTGAGGGAAAAGACTCAGTTGAAAAAAATGACGATACTGATAAATTTGATGTTGTAGTAGTTGAAGGAATTCCTCAAATTGTATCAGTTAGTGACAACAATATCCAACCAGATGTTCTGAAAAATATAGATAAAAGTCAATTTCCTGATGATGC
>NZ_JANCPG010000030.1:0-3418 GCF_024295905.1 Streptococcus sp. CF7_Ac1-12
TGGATTCACTGCTTTAACTTTGTCTTCGATGGCTTTCTTCTCAGCGTCTGTAAGTTTTTCTGGGTTCGCTACCACAGTCTTATCTGCTGGTTTAACCACATCGTTACCTGCATTTGGCTTAGCTGCGTCGTCTGCTGTCTTAGTTAAGTCTGCTAATGGTTTTTTATCTTTAGAACCATCTTTATAGGTTACAACAAGATTGTTTCCTTCTTTTTCTACTTTATCAACAACTTTTGAAGCAGCTTCTACTTCTGTACCTTTTTTATCAGCTAAACGTGCATCTGGATTGTTTTGAGAATATTCAAGTTTAACTTTCTCTTTAATTTTTTCAAACTCTTTATCAGTAACATTATTAACATCTGATACAACTACTTTGTCAGCTTCTGCTGGAGTTTTAATATCATATTTTTGAGTTTGAGGTTTAAGAATTACATTAACCGCAGTTGGGTCGGTAACATCTCTACCATTTCCTCTAGCATCTGCTCCATCTTTATCAATGGCTTTTACAAAACGCCATCCTAATGGAGTTCCTCCATCTTGAATTGCTTTTTCAAATTTTTCTTTTGTAAACTTCCCTTCAGGTGCTGGAGTACCTGTATATGTAATAACAGCTGGATTTTCTGCTGTTGCTGTTGTTTCAGTAGTGAATTTATTCGCAGTGAATCCATATTCTGTATTTTGTTTATTAGTTTCTCCTGCTACGTCTTTAAATTCTTGGTTACTTCCTCTTCTTAACTCAGCGCTTGCAAGTTTACCACTATCATCTTTGATTTTAATATCAAAAGAATTCACTTCTGATGCATATACATATACTTCTTTTTTATCTGGTGCTGGGTCAGAATATTGAATTTCTACTGTTGGTTTTTGGTTAGTTCGTGTTAATTCTGATAATAGTTTTTTATCTTGAGAACCATCTTTATAGGTTACAACAAGATTTCCTTTATCGTCTTTTGTTACTGATTGGATCTTAGCATCTTTATCAGCTACAGTTGTACCTTTTTTGTCTGCCAAGTTAGCATCATCATTTGTTTGAGAGTACTCAAGTTGGAGTTTCTCTTTGATTTTGCCTAGCTCAGCTTCTGTTACGTTAGCTGGATCTGCTACAGTAACTTTTTCTGTTGGAGCTGCAATATCATATTTTTGAGCTTGTCCCTTAAGCATAAGAAGGAATGAACCTGGGTCAGTCGCGTTTGAGCTACCTACGGCTTTATTCTCAATGGATGCACCATCTGTATCCGTTGCAGTTGCATAGCGCCAGCCTAAAACCATACCTTTTGGATTTTCACCTTTAGTTGCCGCATCCAGTTTATCTTTTGTCAAATCATCTGTCGCCGCTGGTGTACCTGAGTAAGTAATGACTGCTGGTGTATCTGCTGTTGCTGGGGTTTCAGTAGTGATTTTATTCGCTGTAAATCCATATTTAGCGTTAATTTTATTTGCTTCACCTTCAACTGGATTAAATGGTTGGTTTCCTCCGCCATTTACAATTGCGCTAGTGATTTTCCCGCTATCATCTTTGAATTTGATATCGAATGAATTTTTTTCTCCAGCATATACATAAACTTCTTTAGTAGCTTTATTAGAGTAAGGAATCTCTACTGTTGGCGCTACTGCTGGAGCTGCTGGAGCAACTGGGGCTGCTGGTTGGGCTGCTTCTTTTTCAACAATTACTTTTACTGGTCCTTCTACCTTCGAACCATCTGAGTATGTTACAACTGCTGTTGCTGTTTTTTCTCCTGGCGTTGCTGTGTTTACTGGTGTCTTGAACTCAGCTTTTGTTCCAGCAGGAAGATCTTTGAAGTTAGCAATTGAATTTTCTGCTTTTGGTTGTTCATTAACTTTAACTGTTTGAGTTTTTACAGTTGGAGGGGTAACATCAGCTTTTGATAGATTTACAGGGTTCTCTGCAATTCTGTGGAAACCGTGGTCAACTCCTGCTGTCCCGGTACTCAACATCCCCATCGAAACCTTCATGTTTTTCAACTGTTCATTTGTTACTGTATTAGGAACTGTTGTTGTAAACTCCCATACATAACCGTCTCTATAGTTACCACCTGTATTCGAATTATCATAGATAACACGCTTACCTGGCAAAGCATTTGAGTTTACTAAATTTTTTGTATCAGATAGCTCGTCTTTTACCGCATCCTTATAGTAGAAGCTAGTGTTATTATACAGAGTATCTAGTCCTCTAGTATAATTGTCCCAACTACCATTTATTTTCAAATTCTCATTTTTAGCAAGAGCACGCCCTGCTGCTGTGGATGGAGTAGGGTTATCAAAAGTTACAGTATCACTAAGAGCACTTCCATCTCCGCCAACTAGTTGATATTTTCTGTCTACAAATTTCATTTCCGCTCTATATTGCAATCGGCGAATATCCGTAGGCATATTCACTTCATTAGGAATCTGAATGTAGTTTCGGAACACTTCATTCTTTACTCCATAGTCATTAGCGAAATTTTGTAAATGGTCATTGAAAAAAACTTGCCAGTCTACAGAAGTAATTTTCCCAGTAGCATCTGTATTGTAACGAGCTCTATATTTCATTACGGAATTAACAGCAGTTATTGCATTACCAGATTCAGATGAACCTCTTATACCACTAGTAATAACACTGTCTTTTTTCCCATAGTCGTTCCCCTGAGAATCAATATTATAGGCAATTTCCGCCCTAAAAGCATTATTTTTATCTAATGCTTTACCGTTACGTGGGTCGTTAGATCCTGTGTTTTCGATTGAGTTAGATTCTGATTTTTTCTCAGTGTTTTCTGCTTTTTTACCTACAGTTTCTTTTCCATTAGTAGTGTCTACTGCTGGAGTTTCTTTTTTCTCTACAGGTTTATTTTTTAATTTAGTGTTAGCTGTAGTTACAAGTTTATTGTAAGCTTTTGTGATTTCACCTTGAGTTGTTGCGTTTGCTAATGTAGCTTTCGCAGCTTCTAAGTCAGCTTTTAGTACCGCAACACTTTCTTCAGTTTTGTTTTCGTATGTTCCGTTAGCTAATTTTGCTTCGATTTCTGCAATGTAGTTTTCTAGTTTAGTTTTGTCTAAAGCTTTAACTTCTTTTGCAGTTTCTCCATCAAGTTTTGCCGCTACTGCTGGTTCTGTTGTAGACACAGCTGGTGTTCCAGCAACTTCTGGCTTGTTTTCTGCTACAGCAGGTGCCTCATAAGTCTTGCCATCTCCGTTCTGTGTAGGGTTAACATCCCCAGTAGTCGAGTTGTTTGCTACAGTAGTTTCTGCTGTGTTTGCATGAACCACTTGGGTAGCTAAACTAGCTCCGACTGCAAAAACAAGAGAACAACCGAATAGGAAATGCTTCCCTTTTTTGATCATTCTCCAGTTCTTTTGCTCTGCATTTTTACGATTAAAATACATCACATTTTCTCCTTTTGATATCTAAAAAATAGCATGT
>NZ_JANCPG010000031.1:0-2129 GCF_024295905.1 Streptococcus sp. CF7_Ac1-12
GCTTCTAAGAATATTGATCCTGAGCAATATCCAGATGGGGTAACATTCAAATATAAAACTCCAGTAGATACAACAACACCAGGCGAAAAAGATGTTATTGTAGAAGCAAAAGATGGGGAAGATAAACTGGTAGAAGTTCCTGCTAAGGTTAAGGTAGTGGAAGGCAAGGAACAATTAATTCCTGTAAATCCAACTGAAAAACCACAAGCAAGAGATAGTATTACTCCAAGTGATTACCCAGAAGGTTCAACATTTGAGTACAAAGTTCCAGATGGACAGACTGAACCGTTCGATGCAACAACTGTTGGTGATAAACCAGTAACAGTAGTTGTGAAAGATAGAAATGGAAATGTATTGGTTGAAGTTCCCGCTACGATTAAGGTGGTAGAAGCTAAACCAACACCAATTGAAACGCCAGTAACGAATACACCTTTAACAAAAGAGGATATTGCTAAATTTGTTAAAGTTCCAGAAGGTGGAAAAGTAACCAATGTAGAAAATATTCCAGACTTGACAACTCCAGGTGAGAAAGATCCAGTTAAAGTCACTGTAGAATTACCAAATGGAAAAGTGATTACTGTTGACGTTCCAGTTAATGTAACTCCAGTTAATGAAATTGAAACGCCAGTAACGAATACTCCGTTAACGCCAGAGGATTATACAAAAGGAATCACGATTCCAGAAGGTGGCAAGGTCACAAATGTTGAGAACATTCCAGACTTAACAACTCCAGGTAAGAAAGATCCAGTTAAGGTAACAGTTGAATTACCAAATGGAAAAGTGATTACTGTTGACATTCCAGTTAATGTAACGTCAGTTAAGGAAATTGAAACGCCAGTAACGAATACTCCGTTAACGCCAGAGGATTACACCAAAGGAATTAAAATTCCAGAGGGTGGCAAGGTCACAAATGTTGAAAACATTCCAGACTTGACAACTCCAGGTAAGAAGGATCCAGTTAAAGTAACGGTTGAATTACCAAATGGAAAAACAATTACTGTTGACGTTCCAGTTAATGTAACGCCAGTTAAGGAAATTGAAACGCCAGTAACGAATACTCCGTTAACGCCAGAGGACTACACTAAAGGCATCAAGATTCCAGAAGGTGGCAAGGTCACAAATGTTGAAAACATTCCAGACTTGACAACTCCAGGTAAGAAGGATCCAGTTAAAGTAACGGTTGAATTACCAAATGGAAAAGTGATTACAGTAGAAGTCCCAGTGAATGTAACACCTGTTAAAGAGATTGAGACACCAGTCACATCTACCCCATTAACACCAGAGGATTACACTAAAGGCATCAAGATTCCAGAAGGTGGCAAGGTCACAAATGTTGAAAACATTCCAGACTTGACAACTCCAGGTAAGAAAGATCCAGTTAAAGTCACTGTAGAATTACCAAATGGAAAAGTGATTACAGTAGAAGTCCCAGTTAATGTAACACCTGTTAAAGAGATTGAGACACCAGTCACATCTACCCCATTAACACCGGAGGATTACACTAAAGGCATCAAGATTCCAGAAGGTGGCAAGGTCACAAATGTTGAAAACATTCCAGACTTGACAACGCCAGGTAAGAAAGATCCAGTTAAAGTAACGATTACCTTACCAAATGGAAAAGTAGTTACGGTAGAAGTACCAGTGAATGTAACACCAATTACACCAATTGAAACACCAATAACAAAAGAAAAACTGACTCCAGAGGATGTCCTAAAACAAATTAAGATACCAGAAGGAGCAACTGTTAAGGTAGGAGATCTTCCAGACTTAACAACACCAGGTAAGAAGGATCCTGTAAAAGTAACGATTACATTACCAAATGGTAAAGTTGTGACTGTAGAAATTCCAGTAACTGTAACTCCTATTGGAGATATTGTTAAAAAACAAGGTGATCCAATTACTACTGAGGATGTTGAAAAACACATTCCAAAAGGAGCAAAAGTTATTTCAATTGGAGATAAACCAACAACGGATGTACCAGGTGAGAGACCAAGTATTCCGGTTGTAATTGAATTACCAAATGGAATTCGAGTAACTGTAAATGTACCAGTTATCGTAACACCAAAAGTTACGCCTGTGGTAGTTAAAGTTGGAACACCAGTTACGCCAGAAGATGTTCAGAAACATAT
>NZ_JANCPG010000032.1:0-1450 GCF_024295905.1 Streptococcus sp. CF7_Ac1-12
CGTAAAAACCAGTGGAAATCCGTGTCAGGGTAAGTTCCACTGGTTTTACTAATACTTGATTTCATCGTTTTTGTAGCCAAAATGAATAGAAAAAAGAGCGCACAAAATCCCCTCATCTGAAAGCGTTTCAGATTAAGTTCCGCTATGGTGGAAGTTAGTGTGAGACGTTTGAATGCGGTTAAAGGTTAGTTTTTAGAACTTATGTTGGAGTAATTTAGACGACTGACAGACGTCTTCTGCAGGTATTTTAGAAATACCTAGAAGTTTAGGAATCTCTTCTCCGTAAGTAAAGGCAAAGAGTTCATAGGCTGACTTTCCATTCAAAGCAGCACGTTTGACACTGTTGACATGCGAACAAACGAGATTGATGTCCTCTTGAGTTAAGTTGTCAAAAGAAGTTTCCTTAGGTAGAATGTCGCGAATCAGCGTGTGATTTTTCTCAATTCTCCCTTTCTGGTCAGAGCGATTAGGGTCACAAAAGAAGAGTTTACTCTCTCCTCGCACATCCATTTCGATGTCATCAACCCTGGCAAACTCTCCACCATTATCTGTCAGGATGACAGGGAAGAGTTGGAAGAAATCTTTGTCCGCTTGGTGAAGAGTGTTCTTGATGTCATAGAGGTGTTTGGTAACCTCAAGGGTAGTTTTATTATCCAGAAGTCTAGCGAAGATAAAGTTACAGAAAGACAGGTTGAAGGTGAGTAGGACTTTACCTCCCATCCTGCCCATAACGGTGTCCATTTCCAGCCAAGAGTTCAGTTGCTTAAGAGCCAAATAATTTTGGAAATCCTCATAGGAACGGCCTTTTTTAGCTTCTTTAGGGATGGAAGGTAGCTTACTTTTCCGTCTTTCTTTGAATTTAACGGCTCTGGCTAGGTCAATAGGAGCGATAGATAGGTATCCTTTTCGGATGTGTCGATAGACGGTTGAGGAGCTGACATCAAGGTTGTGAGTTTTGAGGATATGATAGATGTGTTGGCCCTTTTTAACACCATCAGAAATGACTTTGTCCATGTCCCAGAAGGTCTTGGAATTGAGAGGAGTTCCTTCACGAGCTTCGATAAGAGTTTGTTCGTACTGTTTTTGAGCTTGCTTAGCGAGGTAGAAAATCTTCTTATAGCCACAATTTTGTCTTCTTTTAGGGCAGCCGTTACAGACAAAGGGAGCTTTGTCGAGTAGAGGGCAAGGAAGGTTATGGCATGTAGACTCTCGGATTTGTCTGTTTCGTTTGACTTCTTTAGAAACAGTAGTCGGGTCTTTTAGAATGGATTGTCCAATAGCTTTGAAGGTTTCACTGCGCTCTAAGCCTAATTGGATATCATTACGGTCTGAAAGGGTAAGGTGTTTATGTTTTGTCATAGTGAGCCTCATTTCTAACTCAAACGTCTCACACTTAATTCCACCATAAAAATCCGTTTTAGACTAATTTCCACTTTGGTCAGGCAAGTGG
>NZ_JANCPG010000033.1:0-1032 GCF_024295905.1 Streptococcus sp. CF7_Ac1-12
AAACAACGACTTAACAGACGAAGAAAAAGCAGCAGCTAAGCAAGAAGCGCAAGATAAGGCGGCTGCAGCGAAACAAGCAATCGACAACGCGGCAACAAACGCAGGAGTAGAGCAAGCTAAGGCTAATGGAACAACAGAAGTAAACAATGTAAACCCAACGCCAGTAGCAAAACCAGCTGCTAAGAAAGCAATAGAAGATGCATTAAAAGCTAAGAACGACGCGATTGACGCAAACAATGACTTAACAGATGAAGAAAAAATAACAGCGAAAGCTGATGCGGAAGCGAAAGCAGATGCAGCAAAACAAGCGATCGACAACGCGACAATAAATGCAGCGGTAGACCAAGCTAAGGCTAATGGAACAACAGAAGTAAACAATGTAAATCCAACGGCGGTAGCGAAACCAGCAGCTAAGAAAGCAGTAGAAGATGCGTTAGTTGATAAGATCAAAGCAATCGACGCAAACAATGACTTAACAGACGAAGAAAAAACTGCAGCAAAGGCAGACGTAAAAGCAAAAGCTGACGCAGCGAAAACAGCAATCGACAATGCGACAACAAACACAGGAGTAGAACAAGCTAAGGCTAACGGAACAACAGAAGTGAACAATGTAAATCCAACGCCAGTAGCGAAACCGGCAGCTAAGAAAGCAGTAGAAGACGCGTTAGCTGAGAAGATTAAAGCAATCGAAGCAAACAACGACTTAACAGCTGAAGAAAAAGCAGCAGCTAAGCAAGAAGCGCAAGATAAGGCGGCTGCAGCGAAACAAGCTATTGACAATGCGACAACAAATGATGCGGTAACTCAAGCTAAAAATGATGGAGCAACATCAGTAGACAATGTAAACCCAACACCAGTAGCGAAACCGGCAGCTAAGAAAGCAGTAGAAGACGCGTTAGCTGAGAAGATTAAAACAATCGAAGCAAACAACGACTTAACAGCTGAAGAAAAAGCAGCAGCTAAGCAAGAAGCGCAAGACAAGGCGGCTGCAGCGAAACAAGCAATCGATAATGCAACAACAAACGTAGGAGT
>NZ_JANCPG010000034.1:0-944 GCF_024295905.1 Streptococcus sp. CF7_Ac1-12
AACGCTGTAACAGGTGAAGTAACGTACTTAGCAGCGGATGGTGTAACAGCATCAACGAAAGAAGATGCACCATGGACTCCAGTAAACGGCGATAAATTCACAGAGAAAGTATCGCCAGCAGTACCTAACTACACACCAACAGTAGAAAAAGTAGCTGAAAAAACAGGTGTAACAGCAACAGATGAAGACATCGTTGAAACAGTAGTGTACAATCCTACAAAACAAACGGTAGATCCAAACGCACCAAAAGATCCATCAACACCAGATGTTACTCCAAAACCTAACGATGTAGTACCAAACGACCCTAAAGGACGTACGTACAAAGAATTAGGATTAATTGAAGAAGTAACACGTACAGTTCACTATGTATACGAAGATGGAACTAAAGCAGCTGAGGATAAAGTACAAACAATTACATTTACTCGTACAGCTGAGATTGATACTGTAACGGGAGCAATTTCTAACTTTGGTACTTGGACGCTTAAAGATGAGAATAATACATTCGAACCTGAAACAACAGAGGCGAAAGCAGGATATGTTGCTTCAGCTGCTAAATCTACTGAGGTAACAGGAGTTCAAGCGACAGATAAAGATACAGAAGAAACAATTATCTACCGCAAACTTGGTTCATATGTGCCAGTAGTTCCAGCAGGTGTAACACCTCCAGCGAACTTCGATAAGACACCAAAACCATATCCAAATGCGACTCCAGAAGATCCAACAAGACCAGGAACTCCAACTACACCAACTACAACAATTCCTGAAATCCCTGGAACAACTCCAGTAGGACCAGATGGAACACCATTAACGAAAAATCCAAATGGTGGATACGATTTACCACCAGTACCAACAGATCCAACTCAAAACACTACAATTACGTATGTTAAAGACGGATCACAAGTGGCAGTAGTTCACTTCGTAGATGAAAAAGGTAACTCAGTTAA
>NZ_JANCPG010000035.1:0-935 GCF_024295905.1 Streptococcus sp. CF7_Ac1-12
ACAGCGAATTACCAGACGGTAAAGTTCCAGGAACAGGTAAGATTACAGAACCAGGAAAACCAGCAGTGGAAGTTCCTAATGTAACAACACCAAGTAAGATAATCCCAGGTGCTCCAACAACAGAACAACCAGGTAAGATTGAAATTACTCAGAAACCAAATGGAGATGCGATTGTAACGCCTAAGAAACCAGATGGCTCAACATATCCACCAGGAACTAAGGTAGAAATTCCAGGAGAAGATGGAACAACAATCACAGTAACAATTGGTGACAATGGATCAGGTGAAGTACCAAATGACAATCTTCCAAAAGGAGACTTGCCAGGTACAGGAACAGTAACAGAACCTAATAAGAACCCATCACAACCAGTAGATGTAACAACACCAGCTCGTAAGTCACCAACATTGGATGTTGAACAAGATCCTAAGACAGGTGATGTAACAGTAACGCCGAAGAAACCAGATGGCTCAACATACCCACCAGGAACTAAGGTAGAAATCCCAGGTAAAGATGGAAATCCAATCACTGTTACAATCGGTGAAGACGGTAAGGGTAAAGTACCAAACAGTGAATTACCAGACGGTAAAGTTCCAGGTACAGGTAAGATTACAGAACCAGGAAAACCAGCAGTGGAAGTTCCTAATGTAGAAACACCAAGTAAGATAATCCCAGGTGCTCCAACAACAGAACAACCAGTTGAGATTGAAATTACTCAGAAACCAAATGGAGATGCGATTGTAACGCCGAAGAAACCAGATGGCTCAACATATCCACCCGGAACTAAGGTAGAAATCCCAGGTGAAGATAAAGATGGAAATCCAATTACGATTACAGTGACAATTGGCGACAATGGTTCAGGTGAAGTACCAAATGACAAACTTCCTAAGAAAGCTGTCCCAGGTACAGGAACAGTAACCGAACCTAATAAGAATCCA
>NZ_JANCPG010000036.1:0-771 GCF_024295905.1 Streptococcus sp. CF7_Ac1-12
GGCTAAGAAAGCAGTGGAAGACGCGTTAGCTGAGAAGATTAAAGAAATTGAAGCAAACAATGACTTAACAGACGAAGAGAAGACTGCGGCTAAAGAAGAAGCTAAAGCCAAAGCAGACGCAGCGAAGACTGCGATTGATAATGCGACAACAAACGCAGGAGTGGACCAAGCTAAGGCTAATGGAACAACAGAAGTAAACAATGTAACTCCAACGCCAGTAGCAAAACCAGTAGCTAAGAAAGCAGTGGAAGACGCGTTAGCTGAGAAGATTAAAGAAATTGAAGCAAACAATGACTTAACAGTAGAAGAAAAAGCCAAAGCCAAAGCAGAAGCTAAGGCCAAAGCCGACGCAGCGAAAGATGCAATCGACAACGCGACAACAAATGCCGAAGTCAATCAAGCTCAGTCAACTGGAACAACAGAAGTAAAAGCTGTAAACCCAGATGCAGTAGCGAAGACAGCAGCTAAGGGAGCCATCGACGAAGCTCTGAAAGCTAAAACTGATGAAATCGACTCTCGTACAGACTTAACAGACGAAGAGAAAATTGTGGCTAAATTAGATGCAAAAGCCAAAGCTGACGCAGCAAAAGAAGCAATCGACAAAGCAACAACAGATGCCGAAGTCAATCAAGCTCAGTCAACTGGAACAATAGAATTAAAAGCTATAGATCCACAACCAGTAGCGAAGTCAGCAGCCAAACAAGCCATCGACGAAGCTCTGAAAGCTAAGACTGCCGAAATAGATGCACGTACAGACTTAACAGATGAGGA
>NZ_JANCPG010000037.1:0-735 GCF_024295905.1 Streptococcus sp. CF7_Ac1-12
CAATAAATAAGTAAAACATTTATATTAGTTAAAAACTTTATAAAAAGTAAGTACTAATAAATCTTCCCATAAAAAAACGCATAGTATCAGACTTTTTTAAGTTACTGATACTATACGTTCCTGTGATCCTGATATTTTTTCAGCATCAACAATCTTTATATTATTATCCAAATACTATTTCGTAAAGTTTTTATATAGGTCTGGATTTAATATTACACAAGATAAATAATCGACAAATCTTTAATCTTCTTTTTTCTTACGAGCTACGAGTCCGAATGCACCCAACATTCCAAGAAGTCCAAGACTAGCTAGACCAGCCTTATCTTCTGTACCAGTATTTGGTAATTCCCTCTTGTCATTAGCTACGGTTGTTTCAACGGATACTTGTTTAGAATCTGTAGAACTTGTCTGAACTGGAGTAGCTACTGGTTTTTCTGGACTTGTAGGAGTCTCTTGATTGATTGGTTTTTTCACTTTCTTATAGTGATGTAGGGTATTTCCTTTAGTATCCGTTGTTGAATGACTAAATTCGTATCCTTCCAACTCTATTGGATTGTGTTTTCCTTCTTTATCTGAAGTAATTCGGTTACCATTTTCATCAAGATATTCCGTTACAATCTGAACAGTTGAATCGCCATTTTGAGAAATCACTCCTCCACCATTTTGTGATTTAGGTGTTACTGTTACAGGAACTTCCACTGTAATAATACGACCATCAGGTAATTTAACTTTTAC
>NZ_JANCPG010000038.1:0-700 GCF_024295905.1 Streptococcus sp. CF7_Ac1-12
TGGTATGTTGCAGAAGAAATACTGATTGAAAAAAATAAAAAAAGTTTCAAAAAAGTGTTGACAAGCGAAAGCGACTGTGATATACTAATATAGTTGTCACTTGAGAGAAGCGAGTGACAAAGACCTTTGAAAACTGAACAAGACGAACCAATGTGCAGGGCACTACAACAATTGTTGTAGTACTGAACAATGAAAAAAACAATAAATCTGTCAGTGACAGAAATGAGTGAGAACTCAAACTTTTAATGAGAGTTTGATCCTGGCTCAGGACGAACGCTGGCGGCGTGCCTAATACATGCAAGTAGAACGCTGAAAGAGGAGCTTGCTTCTCTGGATGAGTTGCGAACGGGTGAGTAACGCGTAGGTAACCTGCCTGGTAGCGGGGGATAACTATTGGAAACGATAGCTAATACCGCATAAGAGTAGATGTTGCATGACATTTGCTTAAAAGGTGCAATTGCATCACTACCAGATGGACCTGCGTTGTATTAGCTAGTTGGTGGGGTAACGGCTCACCAAGGCGACGATACATAGCCGACCTGAGAGGGTGATCGGCCACACTGGGACTGAGACACGGCCCAGACTCCTACGGGAGGCAGCAGTAGGGAATCTTCGGCAATGGACGGAAGTCTGACCGAGCAACGCCGCGTGAGTGAAGAAGGTTTTCGGATCGTAAAGCTCTGTTGTAAGAGAAGAACGA
>NZ_JANCPG010000039.1:0-690 GCF_024295905.1 Streptococcus sp. CF7_Ac1-12
CCTGCGACACCTTGGTCCCAAACCAAGTACTCTACCAAGCTGAGCTACTTCCCGAGTTAAATAGAAAAATGCACCCTAGAGGAGTCGAACCTCTAACCGCCTGATTCGTAGTCAGGTACTCTATCCAGTTGAGCTAAGGGTGCTCATTAGTTTATGCCGAGGACCGGAATCGAACCGGTACGATCGTTACCAATCGCAGGATTTTAAGTCCTGTGCGTCTGCCAGTTCCGCCACCCCGGCCTCTCTAAGCGAACGACGGGATTCGAACCCGCGACCCCCACCTTGGCAAGGTGGTGTTCTACCACTGAACTACGTTCGCACTGTTTTCTTCTATCTAAAAATGCCGGCTACATGACTTGAACACGCGACCCTCTGATTACAAATCAGATGCTCTACCAACTGAGCTAAGCCGGCTCATTTATTATATCTTAATGCGGGTTAAGGGACTTGAACCCCCACGCCGTTAAGCGCCAGATCCTAAATCTGGTGCGTCTGCCAATTCCGCCAAACCCGCATATATGACCCGTACTGGGCTCGAACCAGTGACCCATTGATTAAAAGTCAATTGCTCTACCAACTGAGCTAACGAGTCTAAAATAACTTGCGTTACCTTAAACGGTCCCGACGGGAATCGAACCCGCGATCTTCGCCGTGACAGGGCGACGTGATAACCGCTACACTACGGGACCT